>NZ_JAPZEI010000007.1 GCF_027257905.1 Coraliomargarita parva | reverse complement strand
CTTACTACTACGTCGTCACCGCGCTGGACACCAACTTCAATGAGTCTACCTACAGTTCGGAAGCCAACGCCACACCGGTCGACACCACACCACCGGCCGCGCCGGGCAGCTTCTCCGCGAGCGCCGGTGACGGCAGCGTCTCACTCGACTGGGCCGATAACAGCGAACCCGACATGGCCAGCTACTCAGTCTATCGCTCCACCACAAGCGGCAGCGGCTACGCGGCCATCGCCACAGGGCTCACCAGCTCTGACTACGTCGACAACGCGGTCAGCAACGGCACGACCTACTACTACGTCGTCACCGCGCTGGATACAAACGCTAACGAGTCTTCAAACAGTTCGGAAGCATCGGCGACACCATTAAACACGACACCGCCCGCCGCACCGACCGGGCTCAGCCTTACAGTTGGAGAGGGTTATATAGATCTGGATTGGGATGATAACAGCGAAAGCGATTTTGACAGCTACATCCTGTTCCGTTCGACAATCAGCGGCAGTGGCTACACGGCAATCGCCACGGGGCATGGAGCCTCTTCCTACATGGATTATGGAGTCAGCAACGGAACGACCTACTACTACGTCGTCCAGGCAATCGATATCGCAAATAACTACTCTGCCTTGAGCACTGAGTTGGGCGCGACCCCGGTTGCAGCACCCTCCGTTTCCAATGCGGGTTTTGAAAGCCCTTCCACCTCGACCTATATCTATCAACCGGGCGGCGGCTCATGGACCTTCGGGACGAATACCGGAGTCACTGCGAATGGTTCTGCATTCACAGCGGGTAACCCAAATGCACCGGAAGGCTCTCAGGTCGCGTTCGTGCAATCGACCGGTTCGATCTCAATGAATGTCAGCGGCTTCACATCCGGCAGAACATACACCATCACTTTCTCGGCTGCAGAACGCGGGAATTGGGGTGGCGCACAGACATGGGATCTACGTGTGGATGGCTCTACCGTGCAAAGCTACGCACCGGGCCAATCCGCGACGAACTACGTCGATTACACGGCAACCTTCACTGCAAGTTCAACCAGCCACAGTATCGCGTTTGTTGGCACAGCCTGGGGCGACAACACCGTGCTCCTCGACGATGTGCGCATATCCGTGAACCCGTGGACAGTTGAAGAATAGCAGTCGAAAAAGCCAGTCGTGCATCCCGGCGCATGCCAACGGGGTGCACCGACTGAACAGCTTTACCTCACAATAAACCCCACACCATCATGTCATACCCCTATCCGCATTTGAGTGGCGATCGCAATACGCACTTCCCGTCCAAGTTGACGGCGAAGGCCACGACACAAGGTCGTTTCAAGACCTTTGCAAACTCCGCCCGACTCCTAACCGTTTACCTGGCCGCTGCCGTAAGCTCACACGCAGCCTTGCCGTGGGACTGGTCCTCCAGCGACATCGGTAATCCCGGACTGGCCGGTTCCGCATCCTGGACCGGATCCACTTCGATCTGGTCCGTCTCCGGCGGTGGTGCGGACATCTGGGGAACCTCGGATCAATTCCACTACGCCCATCGTTCCGTCAAGGGCGACGCGAGCATCAGCGCCTACGTGCAATCCGTTGCCAATACGGATACCTATGCCAAAGGCGGGCTCATGATGCGATCGGACACCTCTTCCAACTCGGCCTATGCCGCAGTGGTCGTCACCCCTTCCGACGGCATTCGATTGCAATGGCGCGCCGTTGCGGGAGGTGGGACTGAAGAGCTCCTCGCTAGCGGTGCCATACAAACTCCGGTATGGCTACGGCTGAACCGCGAAGGCAGCCGGTTCTCTGCAGCCTATTCCTATGACGGCATGCATTGGCTCGAACTGGGTGAGGCCCAAACCGCCGATCTCGGCAACAGCTACCAAACCGGACTTTGCGTGACCGCCCACAACAACGGACTGCTCAACACATCCAACTTCTCAAAGGTCTCCATCGCCTACCCGAACTGGAGCAGTGTGGACGTCGGATCCACAGGCCAGGTCGGTGTCAGTGAATTCGACGGCACGACCCTGAAGGTCTCCGGCAGTGGCTCCGATGTCTGGGGTTCAAGCGATCAGTTCCAACTCAGCAGCCAGGAAATGGTCGGCGATGCCACCGTCACCACACGCATTGACGGCATGTCCAACACCGGAACCTACGCGAAGAGCGGCGTGATGATACGTGAGAGCCATGATCCTTCGGCAGCCTTCGCCTTTGCCTTCATGACTCCAGGAATGGGGATTGGCTTTGAACAGCGATCCGCATCGGGGGGCAGTGTCGCATCCGTCGCAACGGTATCCGGAGTCTCTACTCCATGCTGGCTGAAGCTGACACGTGAGGGTGATGACTTCTCGGCATTCTACTCCACCGATGGAGTCAACTGGAGCGCGATCGGTTCCAGCCAGACCATTGACATGCCTCAGACCACCCAGACCGGCATTGCCGTCTGCGCCAATAACAACAGCGCCTTGAACGACTCCAGCTTTTCGAGGGTCAGCGTCCTCCCCACCGGATGGTCGAACGACGATATCGGCAATCCGGCAGCTGGCGGCTCTGCGGTTTACAACGGCTTGGACTGGACCGCGAGCGGCGGCGGCTCCGACATTTGGAACAGTGCCGACCAGTTCGGCTACACCAGCCGTGAATACCCCGGCGATGTGACCCTCGTGACCAAGATCGATAGCCTCCACGGCAGCGGCGCCTACGCCAAAGCCGGCTTGATGATCCGCAACGGAACCGCGGCGAATGCCGGATATGCCTTCGTATTCGCCACGCCGGACTCCGTCGGTTTCGAAGGCCGCGGATGGGATGGTGCGACCTCGATTAGCATCGGTTCCGCTAGCGGTGTCACGTCACCGCGTTGGTTGAAGTTGGTTCGCAGCGGCGACTCCTATTCCGCATACCACTCGACCGACGGGGAAAGCTGGACGCAGATCGGCAGCACCTACACCGCCTGGCTGGAGTCCGACACGCGCATCGGTCTGGCCGTCAATGCCTATGACAGTTCCGGCTTGAATACGGCTCGCTTCCGCTATTTCCGCTACGGCCCGAACGGCATGTATGATCCTTTCATTAAGCAAAGCGGCATCCATTTGAAGAATAACCGCGGCACGGGCGACATCGTGCCGTTGCGCGGCACGAACCTGGGCGGATGGCTCATGTATGAAGCATGGTTCTCCGGCATGGACAGCTCAGGACTTGTCGATGCCATCTCGGTCTACAATACCTTGACGAACCGCTTCGGAGGCACAGACCGCAACCAAGTCTACGCCAGCTACATGTTTAATTTCATCACGACGACGGATTTGGACATGATGCAGGCATGGGGCATCAATTGCATCCGTCTTCCATTCTGGTGGCTCACGCTCTGCGAGACCGATGGAAGCTGGCGTCCGGAAGCCTACACCCATCTCGACTGGCTGGTCGACGAGGCGTGGAAGCGCGGGATGTATACCATTCTCGATTACCATGGTGTGCCCGGCGGAGCCGCACCCTGGCCGACTTCCGGCGACATCACCGGCACTTATTTCGACACCCCGGCCTCCCACACGCTGGTAGGCGATACATGGAAGCAAGTCGCCGAACACTTTGCAGACCACCCGGGTGTGGCCGGCTATGACATGCTCAACGAACCCGGTGGCGCCTGGGACGATAACGCACCCGACAAGGGAGCCTCCGCCCTGCGGAGTCACCAGGCCTTTCTCTATAATGCCATCCGCGACGGTGACGCGAACCACACGATCTTCATCGGCACCTGGGGACCTGCGGGCACGCGGGATTACCAATGGCTGGTCGATCCCGCGACCATGGGCTGGACGAACGTCGCCTACAAGCTGCACCTCTATGCGGATGGTGCCGCCTCACACGACGTTCCCATCACCGCCATCCACGACGTGGTCGGCACCGGCATCGGGGCCTTTCAAACCTCGCAAAGCAACGGCTGGAACCTGCCGACCTACGTTGGGGAGTTTGCCGCCGGCTCGACTGCGGAACATTACTCGTATCAGCGGTTCCACTACTCGGATCAGGGCATGAGTTGGACGAACTGGCTCTGGAAAACCATCTCCGGCAAAACCTCCGGTGTGGGTGCCGACATGGGACATCTTGTACCAAACACAAGCGGATGGTTTCCAACGCCCAATTTGGTTTCCGACTCCCTAGCCGCCATCCTCAGCGCCTACGAGCAACAGCGGACACAAGCATCGACCTGGGTCGAAAACCCAATCGCCATGGAAGGGCTCGGCCTGCCACAGACCGTCAGTGATGCATACCAGACCACTCCGGGCACTGCACTCTATGTCGCCTCCGGCGACGGGGTCCTGCAAAATGACATCAATCCGAACACAGCCGCCTGGGGCATGGATGCCGCACTCATCAGTGGTCCATCCCATGGATCGCTCTCCATTTGGCCGGACGGCTCCTTCTACTATACCCCCAACAGTGGATTCGTTGGCACCGATTCCTTCCGTTACCGCGCCGATGATGACAACGTCAACTCGGCCACCATCGGCACCGTCACAATCCAAGTGAAATAAAAACCGGAAGCACCAATCGCAGAAACGAAGACCGCAGCAACGAAGACGGTCAGCCAGTTTCAGGTTGACCGTCTTTTTCTATGCAAACGTAAAGCTTGATAACGTAGTGAGCGCAGCGAACGGAGTCGATCAGCGTGACTGGATCTGCCTTTTGGTTAAGTTTGAACGATAGGCCTCCCATGCAGTTAGGCCTAGCCAAATCGGAAGTAGATAGAGTAGAACATAGCCGCCATACTCAATGCTCATCACAAAGACCTCGCTACTTGTGAAAACGTGCAATCCTGCAAATGGCTCATCATTTCCTTTCACTTCCTCGGCTACGAAGTAAAAAGGGAACCAATTCGCTATGACACATCCGGCTCCGAGTGAGAAAATCGAGGTCAGAAACAAGACGAGAGACGAGCTTCTAAAGCGATTCATTCTGTCTTTCCCTGACAACGCACAGATACCGAAGAATGCCCCTGAAAACAACGTACTAAGAATGATGAAGATGCTGAACATTTCTTTTGCAGATCAGTGTGATCTCCCTGACTCAGTCGGGAATTTGCTAAAATTATGTAGGGTGCGTCTTGACCTCCAGGCACACGGGAGTGCTGCTTTAAACGAATCCAAAGCGCCTGATGTAGAGACATTGACTGCATGCACCATCGATTCATTGCTAAGTCACACCGTGAGATATGGCAAGGGGGAACCTCAGGACAAAAGCCCGACTCAAGTAGAATCCGTCCTCAATCCGTCGTTTCGACCTGCACTTGCATGAAGCGGCGGGTGGCTTCGGAGATCGGGGTATTGTCGCGGACCACGACCGATTCGAGATTGCCGCCGAGCGGTGTTGTGGAAAGCACCGTTGTGTAGGCCTCACCGGAAAGCCAGAGGTTCAGATCCGAAGCGACTTTGACCGTGTAGCTGATGCCGACCGGCTCCGTCCGCCTGACATAGCTGAGTGTGAGATAATCTCCATCGGCCTGGAAAACGGGTCGTCCCCCATTCGATTCGGAGGCCGTCACCCAGGGACTTAAGCCGACCGCATAGGCCATCAGGTTCGAGACGCCGTCATGGTTGGCATCCGCCTCCATGCCGCTGACTAACGGATCGGCGAGTTCTTCCGAGGTGAAGTAAGCGAACTGGTAGCTGCTATAGCCTGGAAAGATGGTCACGTTATCCAGCGTGGCCACGCCAAGGCTGCTGTCGTCATGGGCGCTTACGGCCAAGCCAAGATAAGCGCCAACTTCGATGGAAACCGTCGCCGTCCCCACCGCCGTCCAGCTTGCGCCGTCACTGGAGATGTATCCGGTAACCGTCTCCCCCAAGAGCTCGAGCTTGATCCAGACCGGGGCCTCTCCGGTCGCGAACTGGTAGGCAGTTTCCCCACCGCTGCTACTGCGTGCCTGGAAGCTGACACCGTTCTCTGGCGTGACCAGGATCGCCACGTTGGCTGCATCGGCATCGAGACTTTGACGGAACATCAGACCTGTTTTCGCCCAGGGATCCGTATCGGGCACCGAAGTGACGCGTGCGACAATGGCGCAGCCACCCGTCACCGACTGATGAACGAAACGGAAGCCGTCACTGCTCCCCCAGATATCCGCCCCGGACGCCGCCAGGGTAAAAGCAGCACTGGCATCGTCGTAATTCGACCAGCCTTCAAGCGCAGTGCCGATATCCAAATCCGACCAGGCTGCGGGCAGATAGAATGGAATGGCGGAAACCGCCTCACTCTCCGCACTGACAACGCCTTCATTCACCGCGGAGACGACGTAATAGTAGCGGCTCCCGTTCGTCAGCCCACTATCCACAAAGCCGAATTCGCTCGTCGAATCCACGAGGGCATACGGACCCGCATCGGAGGTCGAGCGTTTCACTTGGTAAACAGCGGCATCCTCAACGGCTTCCCATGCCAGCGTCACCGAGCCATCTCCGGCGACTGCTTCCACTCCGCTCGGCGAAGCCAGCGAGGCAATGATTTTCACATTCGTAAATGTGCTGATGGTGGATTGCGACGCATCATGCGAAGTCACGGCCAGCCCCCCGGCAAACTCAGCCTCCATCGGGATGGCCTGTGAGCCCAAAGCAACCCATTCCTGCCCATCATAGCTATAATAAGCGATAAACTGATCGTCATCCCGCACCAGGCGGAGCCAGACCGGAGCGCTACCCGTGGTGTAAGCAACGGAAGCGACACTGCCATCCGTAGCGGAACGGTATTCGAATCCAATGCCATTCTCCGGGGTTACAAATAAATAGGCGAAGGCCGAACCGGCGGCATTGGAGACACGCATCATCAGGCCGGACTTTGCCCAGGGATCCGTATTTTCGAGACTTTCGACTTTGGCGCTAAGGATCGCATTGCCACTGAAAGCGACATGCGCGAAGTGAAACTCGTCGCTGCTTCCCGCGATATCCGCACCGGCCGCCGCCAATTGCCAGTGCGCCGCCGAGGCGTCGTAATAGGTCCAGCCGGGAATGACCGGTGGGCCAATATCCGAAGCCGTCCAACCCGAGGGCAAGCCTCCCGGTTGCACGCGGATGGAGACCACCGCATCGGTCGTCGAGTGAGCGTGTGTATCGCTGAGCTGATAACGGAAACTGTCCACTCCGGCAAAGCCCTCGTCGGGGGTGTAACTGAAGGACCCATCACTCCAAAACTCAAGGGTGCCATTGTAAACATCCCGCGTGAGAGTGGCCGACATCGTCCCGCCGGTCAGCGCGCGGTCATTGGTCAATACGCCCGAGTCGGGTGCCACATAGAGCGATGCGCCCGGAGCCATCGCATAGTTATCGTCCGCGGCGAAGGGAATGCTCAAGCCCGCCTTGGCCACGGGATTTTCCGCCATGGAGTCGGCAGTCGTCCGCTGCAGCTCGTAAGCCGCCAGAATGTCCTCCAGACTGTCCTCCAGCAGATTTGGAATGGGAAACCAGCCGTCGGGATTGGGAACGATGCAGCCCATATCGGACCACTCCCCGGAAACTTTTCCGGTGGCGTTCTTCCAGAGCCAGTTGGTCCAGTTCATATTGTTCTCGCCGTAATGGAAACGTTGATACGAAAAATGCTCCGCCGAGTCGCCTCCGGCAAACTCCCCAACCAGGGTCGGCACCTCCCAACCGGCCACGCTTTGCACCACACTCACCCCGTAATCGGCGATCTCGTAGATCTCCTCGATCGACACATTGTGCGCCTCCGCGCCGTCCGCATAGAGGTGGAGCTTGTAGCAGACATTCGTCCAGCCCATGTCATCGGGATCGACCAGCCAGTCGTAATTGGCCGGCCCCCGCCAGCCCCAGCTTCCGATCACAATGGTATGGTCCGGATCGCCGCCCCGGATCGCGTTGTAGAGGTAGTTCTGGTGGCTGAGCAGGTTCTGCTTGTCGGTCTCGCTGCCGTCGGTCCAGGCTCCGCCCGGCTCGTTCAACATGTCGTAGCCGGCGATCCCCGGATGCCCGCGGAAGTGCGCCGCGATTTTTTGCCAGCTCTCGCCCACCAGTGCGTGGTAGCTGGGTGTGGCGAAATAGGTGCCGGAGGAATCGCCGGAACTCGGCCAGGCCGCCGAACCGCCAGGCACGCCATGATAATCCAGAATGGTGTAGATGCCGCGCTTCCAGGCCTCGTCGACCAGCCAGTCGAAATGCGTGAAGGCCTCAGCCCGCCAGGAGCCCCCGGTCTCGTAAACATTGGCCCACCAAAAAGACAAGCGCACACAGTTGATCCCCCACTCCTGCATCATGTCGAGGTCGCGCTCCGTGATGTAGTTGAACATGTAAGTGGCGTAGGCCTCGTTGCGGCCATTGACCCCGAAACGGTCGGTCAAGGTGCTGTAGGCCGAGATGGCGTCGGGAAGCGGGTCGTAGCCCGCATCCATCTCGGTTTCGCCCGCCACATAGGAGGCATCCATACCGCCGAACCACTTTTCATGCATCATCCAGCCGCCGACATTGGTGCCCCGCAAAGGGACCACCTCACCCGCACCGCGATCGTTCCGGAAATAGATGCCGCTTTGTTTCAGAAAGGGATCCTTCAAATCATTCGGCCCGTATTTGAGGAAACGGAAGGTCGCCGAGTTCAGGGTGTTTTCGCTGAAGGCATTCACAGCCAGGCCGATGCGGGCGTCCGTGCCGACGGCTGCCGTGAAACTGCCGCCGAGCTGCACCCAGGCCTCCCCGTCGGACGAGTGGTAGGCGGTAAAACTGTTGCCGCTGCGGACCAGCTTGAGCCAGCGCGGCGTGGATACCGAGGTATCCTCCCCGATACCGACCGATGCAATGCCCGCCACACTCCTTCCTTCAAAGCTCACGCTACTGGGGGTGACAAAGACAAAGGCGTAGCTCGCATCCGCCGCCGTGCCGCCACGGATCATGAGGCCGGCCTTGGCATGGTCGCCGGTGCCGTGCAAGGACCCGACTCGCACGACCACCGTGACATCGCCCGGGTAATCGCGACTGACGTAGTGGAATTGATCGGAGCTATACCAGATATCCTCGCCGCCGCCGTTGACCACCCAGTTCAATCCGTCATAACTGGCCGAACCACGGACGCCGGGAGCGCCGACATCGTCATTGCTCCAACCACCGGGCAGTAGGCCGACATTGGTGTAGCGTGCCGTGCTGGACTCGTAGTTATTGTTCGCGGTCAGTGCCAGTCCTGCATGGATCGTGGGGTGCATCGCAATCGACTGCGCGTCTCCCAGCTGCGTCCAGCTCGCACCGTCCTCGGAGTGATAGGCACGAAAGACATCCCCCACCCGCTCCAGCTTCAACCAGCGCGGGGTCGAAAGCGAAGGCTCGTTGTCCACCGCAACGGCAGCCTCGCCTGTGCCATTCCGGTATTCGAAGCTCACGCCTTGGCTCGGGTTAAGAAAGAGGAAGGCGTAACTGGCCGACTGGTCTTCACTCGCCCGAATCATGATCCCGCCTTTGGTATTGGTTCCGGTGGCAATCAAATCCGCAACCCGGGCCACCAGCGTCGTATCCCCCACCATCGTCTGGCTGGCGAAATGAAATTGGTCAAAACTACCGAAGATATCCGCGCCACTGGCTTCGACCGTGACCGTGGAGCCGTCAAAATCCGTTCGCCCCGGCACCCAGGGGCTGCCGATATCCCGGCTGGACCAGTCCGGCAGTGTGAGCGAAACAGAGGAAAAAGTCGACGTGTTTAACGCCGCATCATCGCCTGCCGACACACAAAGCCCGGCGAGCGCGCTGGTAGCGGCATTGACGGTCTGAGGTTCGCCCAGCTGCAGCCAGTTGTAACCGTCGTAGGAATACGATCCCGCCATGCGGTTGCCCCTGCGCGTCAAGCGCAGCCAGACCGGTGCGGGGATTGTGCCGCCGGCCAGAATCTCCTGGGTCGCCACACCCGCGTCCGAGCGCCACTGAAAACGGATGCCCTGCGAGGGCGTCACCACCACGGCCGCGCAGGCGGCATCGGCATCGCTGTCACTGCGCATCATGAGACCGGCTTTGGCATAGTCGTTCGTACCCGCAACCGACTCGACGTAGGCCGTGAGCGTGGCATCGCCCTCAATCGCACGGTAGGTCAAGTGACATTGATCCGCAGTGTTCCAAATATCGCCCCCCCCGCCGTTAATGGTCCAGAGGCCAGCACTGAACTCGGAGCCCCCCGCCTGACCGGGTGCCCCGACCTCTGCGGAGAACCAGCCGGTCGGCAAGGTTTGTGCGGCACAGGTCAATACCATGCCGGCCGTCAAACAAAAGAAAGACAGATATCGTAGGGGTAAACGCATGGGTAAACGCGAAAGTATAAACCGAATGCGACATTCGGAATACTAGCCATTTGGCTAATTGCCAAGGTGGGGAATTATAAAGACGCCCAAATACAAAACTCCCCGCCTGGTTCAGGAGGGGTGGATTCCGCCTCAGCGCGAGACGGCATGCCCGCCGTAGCTTTAGCGAAGGAGGGGGTGGTCCCGGGCATACTTACACAAGACCTGAATTCTTACAGCACGCAACCAACCACCTCCCGCCCCCACCTCCGAAACTAGCCATTTGGCTGATAGCCAAAGCAGGCGGGTCCGGCTACAATCCATCCAATCCCACCCGAGGAATTACGATCTGTCGCCACCTGAATTTCAATTCATCAACCATCCCGAACCACATGCTCCTCCCCACTCACTTACGTTGCGAAGCCCTGACAAACCCGCTCGGAATAACAACCGCCGAGCCCCGCCTCAGCTGGATTCCCGAATCCGCCGAACGGGCCCAACGCCAGACCGCATACCAATTGGTCGCCTCAAGCGATCCGGAGGCCTTGGCTGACGGAAACTTTGACCTCTGGGACAGCGGCAAGGTCGAATCGAACGCCACTTTGAATATACACTACCGAGGCAAACGCCTCGCTTTGGGTGACCGTTGTTGGTGGCAAGTCAGGCTGTGGGACGGTGACGGCAAGGTCTCCGACTGGAGCAAGCCGGCCTGTTTCGGCCAGGGCCCGACCGACGCGGAGTGGCAGGGCGAATGGATCGGCGACGACCGGGCTCGGGACATCAAGCTCCCTCCGGCCCCTTTCGACGGTGCCAATTGGATCTGGTGCAACGGCCACGAACCGGTGACAGGCTTTTCCTGCACCTTCATAGGGACAATCGACTTGCCGGCTGGTGCGGAAGTCGAGCACGCCGAATTTGCCGTAACGGCGGATAATTTTTATCGGCTCTTCTTCCGTGGCGAGCAATTCGCACTCAGCGACGAATACGCCCTCCCCTGGAAGCGGCCGATGATCCGCGACTTTACCGAGCGGCTCAATCCGGGTGCCAACCACTTCGTCATCCAAGTCGATCATCATGGAAAAGGTCCTGCGGGTCTCCTCTTCAAGTTGAGCGTCCGCCTTGCCGATGGTTCGCAACATCAGCTCGTCAGCGACGGCTCATGGAAAGTCGGCACAGCGATGATCGACGACTACCCGAAGCACGGCTTGGACTCGAACTGGAGCGATTGCCGGATTGTGGCGCCTTACGAGAAATCGCCTTGGGGCATGATCCGGGGTATCAACAACTTACTCCCGCGAGCCAGCTATCTTCGCACTGAGTTCAAGCTCAGCAAATCCGTCGCCCACGCCACGCTCTATGCCACCGCACTCGGTTGGCATGATGTCTATCTGAACGGATCCAGAGCGGCCGACATTTATTTCGAGTCGGGGTCCACGGACTACACGAAACGCGTTTACTACCGTGCCTTCGATGTGACCCAAATCCTGCTGGAAGGGACCAACTGCTGGGGCGTCACTCTGGCCGACGGCTGGTATAGCGGCTACACCGGCTGGTTTCACCTTCGCGACCTCTATGGGAAGCACCCGCGTTTCAGCGGGCAACTGCATGTTCGCTACATCGACGGCAGCACGGAAACGTTTATAACGGACGAGCATTGGCGAGCCGGCGACGGGCCGGTCGAGGAAGCCGACATCCTGATGGGCGAACGTTACGATGCCCGCAAAGAGCTCCCCGGCTGGGCGTTGCCGAAATTCGATGATACATTCTGGGGCGCAGTCCACACGGGTGCCGAAGTTCAACCACTTCGCGAGCCCCACCCCGGTCCGCCGGTGGTCGCCTTACGGGACGAGTCTTTCAAACCGGTATCCATCCATTCGCCGGAAGACGGTGTCTGGATCTGCGATATGGGACAAAACTTTGCCGGCTTTGCCCGGATCAAGGTCAACGAACCCGCCGGCACGGAAATCTCCTTACGCTTTGCCGAGCGTCTCAAGCCGGACGGCACACTCTATCGAATCAACCTGCGCACCGCACGCGCCACCGACACCTACATCTGTAAAGGCGATGGCGAAGAGATTTGGGAACCGCGTTTCACCTTCCACGGTTTCCAGTATGTCGAAATCAGCGGACTCTCTCAGCCTCCCTCCCTGGATACCGTCACCGGCATCCCGCTCAGTAGCGATACCCCGATCAGCGGTCGGTTCGAGTGTTCGGATGCCATGGCTAACCAGCTCGCGTCGAATGTTTACTGGAGCCAGCGTTCCAACTTCATCGACATCCCGACCGACTGCCCCCAGCGCGACGAACGCATGGGCTGGACTTTCGACGCACAAATCTTCCTGCCCTCCGCCGTCCTCCGGGCCGACGTGCAAACGTTCTTTGATAAGTGGATGGTCGACCTCGACGACGCACGCGACCCCGACGGCCTCTTTCCCTGGGTCGCGCCCCGAGTCCTCCGCGCGCGTGAAGGCGGCGACTTCTGGAACAGCTGCAGTCCCGGCTGGACGGATGCAGGGGTCATCTGCCCCTGGCTGATCTATGAAGCCTACGAGGACAAGACACAGCTCGCCGAACATTACCCGCAGATGAAAGCGCTGGTGGAATGGTATCGAAAGAACAGCCGCCCCGACCTTCTGCCCCCCGAAAACTACGCTTGCCTCGGTGACTGGTTAAACATCGACGCGGAAACGCCCAAGGACCTGATCCGCACCGCCTACTTCGCCCGAACAACGGAATATACCGCCAAAGCGGCACGTGTGCTGGGTAAAGATCAGGACACCAAGGAACTGCAAGCACTGTTGTCCGACATCAAGTATGTCTTCAATGAAACTTTCGTGGCCGACGACGGTCGTATCGCCGGCAACACACAAGCCGCCTATGCCTTGGCTCTGACCTTCGGCTTGCTAAACGAAACGCAGGTCGGGCAGGCGGGACAACATTTGGTTGAAGCCATCGAAGAACGCGATGGTTGCCTCTCCACCGGCTTCATCGGCACACAGCCGCTTCTCCCCGCCTTGTCCATGGTCGGCCGCCATGATGTGGCTTACCGGCTCCTCCACAACGACCGCTTTCCATCATGGAATTTCTCGATCAAGAACGGCGCCACGACCATGTGGGAACGCTGGGACGGATGGACACCCGAAAAAGGCTTCGGCGATCCCTTCATGAATTCCTTCAACCACTATTCCTTTGGTGCGGTCTACCAGTGGATGATGGAATCTATCGGCGGCATTCAGATGCTGGATACCGCCTACCAGGAAATTTTAATCGCCCCCGAACCCGGAGGTCACCTGACGCATGCCAAGGTCAGCTACGCAAGCGTTCGAGGCCTGATCCAATGTCGATGGAAACTCGAAGACGGGCACATGGAACTCGATGTCACGATTCCCGCCAATACAACAGCCATCCTTCGACTGCCGACGCAGGACCTGTGCATGGTCACTGAAAGCGGACAAGCCATCCTCGATGCGACCGGCGTCCAAAGACATCCGGCGGCACCGTGTGGCCAAGTTCAGCTCCGGCTCGAATCCGGGCACTACCGCTTCAATGTCCCGACCTCGAAGACCGCCCTATTGGAAAAGCTCCCCTGCTGAATATGATGGGGAGGGCGCGGGATCGGAGGATCATTACCGTAGTGGCGGCTTCAGCCGCCATCTCGAGTTTGGTTTAACTAGAGATCTGCTCTAGTGTGGTGTAAGTGAAGTAAGCTTCAGAAATACACCTGGTTCTTAGAAGTTGTGAAAGCTAACGGAGCTAGGGCGTCCCGCCCTAGTATCAGGGCAGGATGCCCTGACTCCGTTGACGCCAATCTTATAATGTAAGGCACTACGCTGACACCACACTAGAGCAGTTCCTTTCGAATCCCACCCCAAACAACAGAAAAAACCGAGCAACTGGGACGGTGGCTGAAGCCACCGCTACTGAGCCCCGGGATCTATCCTCTCAAACCTTTTTTGAACAAGGACAGCTCTATACTACCCGCCGTCGCTTGATCATAACGAAAGCCCAAACCAACCATCCAGCCAGACTCACACAGCTCGCAGGTTCGGGAATATCCACAATCGACACCTCCAAGTCCTCGAAAGCCTGAATGTCGAATCCGGTTCCAAAACCGAGCAGGGTTAGATAATTGTCTGAAAAATCATTTGCGACCTGATGCACGATCAGAGCCTCCGGATTACCGTCCGCATAGACCTCGACCAAGGCAGTGCCCACCCCGTCAAAGGGCGCGGTCTTACCATCGCCGGAAACAACCGCAACGAATTGGTGGGCTTGTCCCGCCACAAGCTGCGCAGTTCCGATCTGCACACCGCTCTTGAAGGCTTTAAAGCTCCCGGCCGTATCCACTAAAAAACCGAAGTAGTTGTAATCACCGAGAAAGAACTGCCCCCGGGCCCCGGTCCCCCGCATCCCAAAGGCTGCATTGTCGGAAGCGCCAAAGGTGATGCCGCCCCAGCCCCCGCTGTCCGCCGGGTCAATCGTCAAGCGAATCACCATGATCTCATTGGCACCGATTCCCATCTTTAAATTGTCGTCCGGCGATACGGCAGCAAATTCCCCCTGCTCCCCCACCAGCCAGAGTGCATCCGCGTTGCCACAGTTGTCCACTTGCGTCCGGTAGGCCTTGTCTGTTTCGTTCAACAGCGAGCCCGAACCATTCGAACCCTGGAAGTATTGCAATGGAGTCCGTGTGCCGGCTTGCCGCCCGCCGTATAAGTCCTGGTTCACGTCTTCCGATCCGGTTGACTGACTGTCGTTGAAAGTATCCAGTAAAAGGGTTCTGCCATGGACGGCCGAAAACAGGACACAGCTAAGAAAGAGGATGGGAGGAAGACGTTTCATAAGCAGAATACTCGAATTTCAACAGGGGTATGCACGCATTGGATACTATCAAAATCACGGACGCGTGAACACTATCCGATTGGTTAGATAGGGTCGAAGGATTGGTCCGGTCGCGAACAAGACCAACCACCTCCCCCTCGCAAGCTCGGGGATTTCTCCGTAACCAAGGAGGAGAGTTTGGACAGACAGCAACCACTACAGCTCCCCTCCTGATTCAGGTGGATCGCGCCCCAGCGCGAGACGGGGTGGTCCCTGTCGTAGTGGCGGCTTCAGCCGCCATTTACGTCGGTAAAGCTACAGGAGGCGACCCAACGCGGTCGGTGGCTAAAGCACACCGCTACGACCGCTTGCCCGCAGAACGCCCCACCCTATGCTTCGCGGCGGCGCTGGACCAGCACGAATGCGAATCCGACGCAACCGGCAAGAATCGCAAAGGTCGAAGGCTCCGGAACAATCGAGACCTCGAAGTGATCGAAGGAATTCGGGCATAAAAAAATCCCCGCCGGGACAAAGCCGCGACGGGGATGCACCTGATGATAAAATTTATAAATGCGCTAGCGCGCTTAGGCCTGACGACGGCGCTTCAAAATTACGAAGGCCAGACCAAAGCAACCTGCAAGCATCGCATAGGTGGAAGGCTCGGGAACGACTGAAACAGTTAGATTGTCGAAACCGTTGGCACCACCGGCATTATAGCTGAGCAGCGTCAGGAAGTTTTGTGTATAACCGCCTGTAATCGTAGCAGCATAGATAGAGCTACCTTCGAAGATCACTTCGACGTCTGCATCGGATCCATCCCAAGTATACGCAGCACCACTCACACCACTGACAAGAATCTCAAGCGTTCCATAATCGGTAAAGCTTGTTGCAGTGCCTGACGCGACCGATGAACCACTGCTCCAGATTTCGTAAGTGGCGTCACTACGCACCAAGACACCAAATCCGGTAGAAATCGCCTCGGCGCCTCCAGTATTACCAATACTCATCGCTGCCCATGAAGAGGCGTCATCGTAAGGATTGAGATCGATGCTCATTGATAACGATTCCCCGGCCGCCAAATCATAATCAAACGTCGTGTAAGGTGTCACGCTGGTATCATAGGTAGGACCGTTACCGTGAATACTGAGAGCATCCAGATAACTGTCATGGTCAACTTGTGCCCAATATCCGGGCTCATCCGCCACGTAATACTGGGAGTTCCCCAAGGTTCCACTTTGACGTGTGCCTGAGTCATACTCAAAATTAACGTCCCAACTGTTTGCCGAGGTGTCAAAGTTATCGGAGAACAAGACGGTTTCCGCTTGGGCCAACGAGAAAGCAGCTCCGGAGAGTGCGAGTATAGTGATGATCGGGGATTTCATAGGTGAGGTTGGGTTATATGTATTAGGGATAAAAACCGTGAACTTTTTATCAAAACCCCTGCCTGCCGACAACCTATCCGATTGGATAGGTGCCTATAAAAATCCACACAAGACATTGAAAATAAGCCACTTAAAACAGGTCCCATTCACGTCAATTAACGTCCATTAACGGTAAAAACAGAGCCCATGATCGATCGAGTCGACAAACCCGGACGGCTACTCATCCACGCGAAGATAGACCGTGGCGATATTGGCGGCATCGATATTCGGATCTGCCACCCGGTAGCGGAAGCGGTCCGTGCCGATGAAGCCGCTTTCCGGCTTATACAGAAACGAACCGTTGGCCGAAAGGCTCAAGCGTCCGTGCTCGGGACGATCCACCAGGACGGCATCCAGCTTGGAGCGCTTAGCATGGGGGCTGAGGTCATTAGCCAGCACACCGTCGGTAAAGGAAACGCTCAGCGAACTCCCCGCGGCCGTCCGATACCAGTCGTCGACCGAGGTCGGCAGGCCCATACCGGCTTTCGCGACGGGATTCTCCACGCAGGCCGTCGAATCGGTGCGCTGATGACGGTAGGCATTGAGGATTTGCTCCATCGAATCGTGCTGCAGGTCAGGCAGGGGAAACCACCCCTCCGGATTCGGCACGATGTCGCCCATGTCAGCGCCCTCGCCCCCCGCTTTGCCCACGGCGTTCTTCCAGAACCAGTTCGTCCAGCTCATTCCACTCTCGCTAAAGACCCTCCGTTGGTAAGCGTAATGCTCCGGCGTCCGCCCACCTCCGAACTCGCCGACGAGAGTCGGCACATTCCAACCCGCCGCCTGCGACCGCTTGAATACACCCACACCGTAATCGGCCACACTACGTATCGCATCCATGGATACGTCGTGCGAGGCGGCTCCCTCGGCATAGAGGTGGATCTTGTAACTGACATTACTCCAGCCCATCGCCTTCGGGTCCACCAACCACTCGTAGTTGGCCGGCCCCTTCGGCCCCCAGGTCCCGATAAAGACGGTGTGATCGGGATCGCCGTCACGAACAGCGTGATACAGGAAATTCATATGGCTGCGCAGGGCTTCCGCTCCGTAGTCCCAGACGGCACCCGGCTCGTTCAACAAATCGTAGCCGGCCACCCCCGGATGCCCCTCGAAATGTGCGGCGATTTTCTGCCAGCTTTCGCCAACTAATGGATGGTAGCCCGGGGTGGCGAAATAGGTGCCGCGCCGATCTCCGGACGTAGGCCATGCCCCCGCGCCCCCGGGAACGCCATGATAGTCGAGAATCGTATAGATCCCCCGCTTCCAGGCTTCGTCGATAAACCAATCCAAATGCGTGAAAGCTTCCCCCCTCCAGGCTCCTCCACTTTCATAGACGTTTGCCCACCAGAAGGGCAGGCGGATGCAATTGATCCCCCACTCCCGCATCAGATCGAGATCCCTTGTGGTCACAAAGTTAAACCGGTAGGCCGCATAGACCCGGTTACGCCCGGTGACGCCGAAACGTTCGGTCAATTTATCATAGACTGAGATCGCATCCGGCAGCCCGGAGCGGTCGGTTCCGGAAAACCAGGTCTCGTGCATGATCCAGCCTCCCAGATTGGTGCCTCGAAGCGGCACAATATCGCCCGCACCATAGTCATTGCGCAGGTGGATCCCGTTTTGCTTCAAGAAGGGAGCCTTCAAATCATTGGGTCCATAGTCCAGATAACGGAATGTTGCGGAATTCAAAGCCGCGCCGCCAACCGCATTGACCGCCAGCCCGATGCGAGCGTCTTCACCGATCGAGACGGGTAGCTTCCCCCCGAGCTCGATCCAGTCCTGACCGTTGGCAGAGTGATAGGCTGTCACCAAACCGCCACGGCGAACCAGTTTCAACCATTGGGGAAACTCCACCCCCGGCTTCAGTCCGAGCGCCACCGAAGGGCCACCCTCACGACTCCGCCCGGTAAAGCCGACCCCATCCGGAGTCATGAACACATAGGCATAACTGGCATTCGGCCCAAGCCCGTCACGCATCATCAATCCCGCTTTGGGCCAGAAAGCACTCTCCTGTAATCGCTCCATCCGGGCAACGAGCGTCACATCCCCAAGGTAATCACGACTGGTGAAATGAAACTGTTCCCCGGTATCCCACAGCCTGGAGCCACCGCCACTCACCACCCAGTTGAGGCCGTCATAGCTGACCGATCCACGGATGGCCGGTTGGCCAAGATCGACCGAGGTCCATCCGGTCGGCAGGACCGCGACATCTGTAAAGGCGGTCCGGTTGAGCAATTCATGATTATTCGCACTCACGGCCAACCCGGCTTGCACCGTGGGCTCCATCGGCAGCACTTGCGGCTCCCCCACCCGAATCCATTCGGCACCATCGGTCGAATAATACGCAGTGAATGTATTCCCACTCCGCACCAATGCGAGTTGACAGGGAACGGGCACCCCTTCGACTTCTTCAAAGCCTCCGCTCGGCCTGCCGGTGCCATTCCGAAACTCAAAGCCGACACGGCCGCCAGGTTTCACAAAGAGAAAGGCATAGCTGGATGCCGGATCCTTGCTTTCGCGCACCATGACACCGCTCTTTGCATGCGGGCCCGATTCGGTGAGAGCTTCGACCCGGGCCAGGACTGTGACATCTTCCAGCGTGGTCTGACTCGCAAAATGGAATTGATCCGAATTCCCGTAGATGTCGGTTCCGCCACCATGCACGATCATCGTTTCCCCATCGAACTCAGTCCATCCGCGCATGGCGGGCGAACCGATATCGCGGCTCGACCAGCGCGGCAGGGTCAGGGACAGATGCGAGAAGGCCGCCGATTTCAAACCGGGACTCAAACTCTGGTCCGATGAAAGACAAAGCCCGGCCAAGGCCGAATTGGATAGGGCAACCGGCTGCGGCTCTCCAAGTTGAAGCCAGTTCTCCCCATCGTATGAATAGTTCCCGATCACCGTATTGCCCGAACGGGTCAACCGCAGCCAAACGGGTGCCTGAATCACTCCACCGGCCGCAAGCGCCTCGCTCATGACACCCGACGCGGAACGCCAGCGAAAGCGAATCCCCTTTGATGGAGTGGCGACAACCGCGGCATAAGCCGAACCCTGCGTCGCATTACTACGCATCATGATTCCGGCAAGCGCTTCGTCCTGCCCCGACGAAAGCGACTCCAGAAAGACGGTCATGCTGGCATCCCCCCGAAAAGAGCGATGCGCGAACTGGAAGTGATCGGAGACGCCTGTAATGCCGGCACCGGTGCCCGTCAGTAGCCATTTACCCTGAACAAAAGTAGCCTGTCCGCCTTGACCTGACGAGCCGACCACCGTGGAAGACCAGGTATCCGGCATGGATTGCGCCACCAGGGGCGTCGAGACGAGGCACAACGCGGCGACAGCTTTCAAGCACTGAAGAAAGAGGAAAGTATAAGAGAAAATGCGAGGTCTGCGGGGCGTCAACTTTTGCACTTTTTACTAATACGGGGAAACGCTCCGAACGTAAACTATACTCAAGTCTAGTGTCTCTCCGCAAAGCCGCCCGGACCGGCGCCCCACAGCAAGCAAAAAGGCCGAACCGCGGATTGTCCGCAAACCGGCCGTAAATAGAAATAGACGGTTCGAGCAGGCGTTCCTCTTTCCTCTACTCGACCGAGAGCTGGACAGCCAAGGGAAGGTCCTCCGATGAACCACCAACCAGGAGTTGATAATTCCCCGGAGGGGTAAACCATCCATTTGTTGAGGTATACCACATCGAAAAGGGACGCGCAGCCGATTCACCATCGATTGTGATCTCGACCAATTGAGACTCACCCGGCTCGAGCGAGACACGTTTGAAGCCGACGAGCTGCTTCTCCGGCATATCGATTCCTGCGGGGAAGCGGATATAGACCTGGGCAACCTCGGTGCCGGCTCGCTCGCTTGTATTTGTCACATGAAAAGATACGGTCGCCTTCCGATCTTCTGTCTCCGGAGTGAATACCGAAGGGGATATCGTTCCCCCCGAATACTCGAAGGTGCTGTAAGACAGACCATATCCGAAGGGGAAGAGCGGCTCAATACCCGCCTTGTCATAACCGCGGTAACCGACATAGACGCCTTCACTGAAGTCATTCACCGGCACCGGACCATAACCGGGATAGGGTGCGGTCGGCACTCCATGGATACCTTCAAGCGTGTTGATCGGTTGTGCGTCCTCGCTGCTTGGGAAGGTAATGGGCAGCTTGCCGGAAGGATTGAGATCGCCGAACAGGATACCGGCAAGTGCATCGCCCTGCTCCTGGCTGGAATACCAGCCTTCGACGACGGCCTCGACTTCATCCAACCAGGGCATCAGGACCGGGCCACCGGTTTGAAGCACCACGATGGTGCGGGGGTTGACCGCGGCAACGGCGCTGATCAAGCGGTCCTGATCCTGTTGCAGTTGCAGGCTTTGACGGTCCATGGCCTCGGTGTTGAAGTCACGCACACAGACTACCGCGACATCCGCAGAGCGGGCCGCATCGACGGCTTCCTGGATATTGGTCGGCAAGACGCCGGCCGGGGGATCCCAGGCAAAACGGATCTTGGAAATACCACCATCACTGAACATGCCAGCCGAGCCATTGTATAATTGGGCGGGCGCATTCATGTAATAATTAATCTCCAGGTCATAACTTTGACCGCCATTCAGATCGATTGTGGCCGAATCCGTTTGAGGCTCACCAGCCCCTTGCGCGATAAGAACGCCGGCGTTCAGAACGAGCCGTGCCCCACCCATGTGATGCAGGTAAAGCGTGTAAGTGCCGCTGACCGGCGGCGTAAACTTACCGAACCACGAGATCGAATGCGGTCCGAAATTCCACGGGTAGAAATTCGGAGTGTTTACGAATGAGTTCGAAAACAGGTTCACAATCCCCGAAGCCAGGTTCACCTGCGGCACAACGCTGGCATCGACCAGGGGCGTGTTATTCGTCGGGCTCCCGTAGACATATTGCGTCAGGCCATGCACACCCGGTGCGGCTCCGAAAGGCCTAAAGGCGGACGACGGTACCGTCGTAGCGGGGCCACCCAGCATATCGCCGGGAGAGAAGGAATCCACCCCCTTCACCCATTCGACGGTGGCACCATTATAGGCGGCACGCGCAGAGACTCCATCCAGCACGCTGACCAGATTGCCGGTATTCGGGATCGAGGCACTTCCACTTCCGGAGATATCGATATCCAGGTCCGTCCCGATCAAGGCGATCGACAACGCATCCAGTCCGATCGGCAGCGCATTGTTTTCGTTCTTGAGAAGCACGATCCCTTTGGTCGCATTCTCATAGGCAAGATCCGCGTGCGCTGAAAGGATCTCTTCGGAAATCGGCTCGACATCGGACAATTCAACCAAGGCATTTGCCGGCGTATGGTCGAAGTAAGCCGAAACGATCAAGGAACGCAGCCAACGGTAAACCATATCGTCAAGACGCTCCATCGGCACGATTCCATTCGTCACGGCTTCCCGGAGCACATCACCGAAGTATTGCGTATTCGGCCCTTCAAAATCGAGCCCGGCAATCGCGTTGGAGACGCCCGTGCTACCGTTAAAGTCGGTTTGAACATAGCCTTTGTGCCCGAAGTCATCTTTCAGGATTTCAGTCAGCAAATGATAACTGTCGACACAGGCTTCCCCGTTAATCGAGTTGAATGCCGCCATGATACCTCCCGGTTGAGCCTCATCCACGATGATCGCCCAGGCACGTGTGTAATACTCGCGCAGTGCACGCTCGCCGATCAGCTCGTTGACGCTGTGACGGTTCCATTCCTGCACGTTTCCGGTATAGTGCTTGTTCGATGCGATGACAGGGCTCTCCTGTATCCCACGGGTCTCGGAAGCTGCGATCTTGCCCGCAAGGAAAGGATCCTCCCCCAGCGCTTCGAAGTTACGTCCGTAGTAAGGCGTGCGGGCTGCATCCGGAACCGGTCCCAAGATAGAACCGTAACCCAGCAGGTAAGCTTCGACACCGATCGCCCGCCCCTGCGCCTCTGCCGCCGCCTCATCGAAGCTTGCGGCAAGCGATAAACCACTTTGAAAACCGGTCGAGCGAACCGTATCCGGCAAAAGCGAGGTGCGCACGCCAAGCCCGGCATCACAAGCAAGCAGCGGCGGAATACCCAAACGCTCGACAGGCAAGTGGTCGTAGCGTGAATCGCCGAATCCGCTGACCAACTGCAGTTTCTCGTCGAGAGTCATTTGCGATACCAGTTCGGCGGCACGTATTTCCGCGTCCGCCTCCGTTGGCTTCGTTATCTCATTCGGCAGTTCCGCCATGAGCGTCGGGCCGAGCAACACGGAAAGTGTAATGACACCCCAGAGTATTCCGGTTTTTATATTTGTTTTCATAGCGTCTCAAGTCGGGGTATCTTGTTGTTTTTTGAAATTATACTTTTTCCCCTTGCTCTTGAACTAGTCATAAGACTGTAGCCATTCGACTAGGCTAAAATAGAATACGCTTCGGACATGTAATAAAACGGGTATCGATTTACAAAGTTGAACAAATTGAATCGACCCGTCTCCGATGAAACAAAAACGGCCGGGCTGTGGTTTCACCCACAACTCGGCCGTTCGAAAAACCAAAGTTCGCCGACGCCCCGTGAAGGGCATCGGCGAACAGCTAATTTTATTTATTTAATCGTGAATTGAGCTTCCAAAGGAAGTTCTGCGGAAGATCCGCCCACGAGGAGCTTATAGCTGCCTTCCGGGGTCAACCAGCTGTCCAGCGGCTCATACCACATGGAGAGAGGATGGGCAGCCGAGTCGGCATCGACAGTGATGGCCACCTTCTTGGTCTCGCCTGCTTCAAGAGAAACACGCTTGAAACCAACCAGCTGCTTGGCAGGGACATCCATCCCGATAGGGAACTGGACATAGACCTGTGCAACCTCGGTGCCGGCACGATCACTCGTGTTCGTCACGTTGAATTCGACGGTCACCTTGTTATTCTTGCTATTGCCATCGATCTTAAGCGACTTGGGTTTCGCTTGTGCCTTGGAATACTCGAACGTGCTGTAAGAGAGACCATAGCCGAAGGGGAAGAGCGGCTCAATGCCTGCCTTGTCATAACCGCGGTAACCGACATAGACGCCTTCACTGAAGTCATTCACCGGCACCGGACCAGAGCCAACATAGGGCTCAGCCGGTGTGCCAAGACGCCCTTCGATCGTGTTGATCGGCTGTGCATCTTCACTGCTCGGGAAGGTGATCGGCAACT
Organism: Coraliomargarita parva; assembly: GCF_027257905.1. Classification (NCBI taxonomy): domain Bacteria; kingdom Pseudomonadati; phylum Verrucomicrobiota; class Opitutia; order Puniceicoccales; family Coraliomargaritaceae; genus Coraliomargarita; species Coraliomargarita parva. Next base: position 225,291 of record NZ_JAPZEI010000007.1, on the reverse strand, counting down.
TACCCGACGGATTGTAGTCGCCATACAGGATACCGGCAACCACGTCACCTTGCTCCTGCCCCATGTACCAGGTCTCGACAACCGCCTCGACCTCATCGATCCAGGGCATGAGCACGGGACCACCGGTTTGCAGCACGACGATGGTGCGCGGGTTGACCGCTGCCACCGCACTGACCAGACGATCCTGATCCTGCTGGAGCTGCAGACTTTGACGGTCCATCGATTCAGTATTGATGTCGCGAACAGCGACGATTGCCACATCCGCATCACGGGCGGCATCCACAGCTTCCTGGATATTCGGAGGCAGCACATCCTCCGGAGTGGTCCATGCAAAGCGGATCTTGGCGATACCGCCGTCACTGAACATGCCGCCTGCACCGTTCAGCAATTGAGCGGCTGCATCCATGAAGTAGTTGATCTCAAGATCGTATTCCTGACCGCCGATCAAATCGAGGGTCACGGAATCAGTTTGCGGAACCGCAGCGGACTCAGCGATCAGCACTTGGGCATTCAGTACGAGACGTGCGCCACCCATGTGGTGCAGGTGCAGCGTGTAAGTGCCGGTTGCCGGAGGCGTGAACTTCCCCATCCACATCATGGAGTGGGGGCCGAAGTTGTACGGGAACAAGGTGGTCCGGTTTGCGAAGGAAGCCGGGAACATGTGCGGGATACCAGTCGCACGGTTGACGACCGGCTGGATGGATTGTGCAACCAGCGGATAGTGAACCGTCGGACTGCCGTAGACATACTCGGTCAAACCTTGCACACCTTCCTCGGCATCAAAAGGCTTGAGTACCGAAGACGGAACTGTTGTGGCCGGGCCGCCCAGCATATCAGCCGGGGAGAAGGAATCGACACCTTTCACCCACTCAACTGTCGCGCCACTGTAGGCGGCACGGTCGGAGATGCCCTGAACAGCGGTGATCAGGTTACCGGGAACCGGAACCGAAGCACTACCGCTACCGCTCAGATTGATATCGAGGTCGGTACCGATCAACGCGATGCTTTTGATCGAATCGTCCAGCGGCAAGGCACTCTCTTCGTTCTTCAAGAGCACAACACCCTTGATCGCGTTCTCGTAAGCGATTTCAGCGTGCTCGGCCAGAAGCTCTTCAGACAGCGGCTCGCGGTCGGCGAGTGCAGCCAAGGCATTCGGGTGAACATTATCGTAGTAACCGGAGACGATGAGAGTTCGAAGCCAACGATAGACCATGTCATCGATACGCTCGATCGAAACAGTACCGTCCTGCACAGCCTCCTTCAGAATGTCGCCGAAGTAGGTGATCTGGTTGGTTTCAAAGTCCAGGCCGGCGTTGGCATTGGAAACTCCGAGTGCCCCATTGAAGTCGGATTGCACGTATCCCTCAAAGCCCAGATCTCCTTTCAGGATCTCGGTCAACAGGTGATAGTCGTCCACACAAGGCTCGCCATTAATGGAATTAAAGGCGGCCATCACGCCACCCGGCTGTGCTTCATCCACAATGATTTCAAAAGGCCGGACATAGTATTCGCGAAGGGCACGCTCGCTGATCAGTTCGTTGATCGTGTGACGGTTCCATTCCTGAACATTGCCGGTAAAGTGCTTCACACTTGTAATGATCGGGCTTTCCTGCTGACCGCTGGTTTGCGCAGCAGCAATCTTCCCCGTCAGGAACGGATCTTCACCCAAGCCCTCGAAATTACGGCCGTAGTAAGGTGTGCGAGCCGCATCCGCATTGGGTCCAAGAATGGAACCATAACCAAGCTCGTAAGCTTCGATCCCCATCGCACGTCCTTGCGCTTTGGCGGCTTCTTCATCGAAGGTCGCGGCCAGCGAAAGCCCGCTTTGGAAGGAAGTGGTCGCCAAACCAGGTTCGTACAGGTACGTGGTGCGGACACCTAGGCCGGCATCGGCTGCCAAAAGCGGCGGAATCCCCAGTCGGTCAATGGGAACGTGATCGTAACGGCCATCATTAGGCCCGGCTAAGAGTGAAATCTTTTCATCCAGTGTCAGTTGCGCAACCAGCTCGGCCGCACGCTGCTCGGCTTCGGCTTCGGTTGGCTTGGGCAGTTCAGTCGGTGACTGCGCCATCAGCGAAGAACCCAGCATCGCAGTCATTGCGACAGCCGTCCCCCAGCTCTTTATTTTAGTTTTAGTATTCATGACTTTTATTATTTAGATCTACATTTAGAGATATAGTAGGCTCCACAGAGGGGTAGACTACCAACGTTCACACAAATCGACTTGTGAGGATTCCATAATACTTAAAATGCTAATTCGAAATAACTGGACATTCGAATGTAGTCGAATGGCTAGGTGGCATGCACAAACACCAAAATCGATCCAGCAATCATTCGACGAGTATCGACACCGAAGCCATACGATTATTTTCCTCGTCCAGATCGGACACGCGATAAGTAAAACGATCCGTCCCGACAAAACCGACATCGGGAGAATAAAAAAACGAGCCGTCAGGCTTCAAGGTCAGGCAACCATTGGCCGTCCCCTGAACCAGTAAAACAGACGATCTAGCCGCGTCTTCACCCGCTCCCGCGCATGGGGACAAGTCCGGATAACCACAAGGCGCATTCAACGCCCCGCCCGCACGCGCCTTATATCCAATTTCAATACAATTCATCGTTACACTTTGTCTAATATATAAATCGGAAACCATATTACAGATGGTTCCTGCATTCGATATCTAGACAATCGACTATCCATACTTTCGACTAGTATCATAAATTCGCACCGGACCGATGCCGAACAATGCCGCAGATCGCGCGGCAAATGCGTTAAACTAGACCATTGGCCAGATGTTCACAGGGGCGCCGACCCCGCATAATCCGTGGAAAGAATTTCATACTCCTGCGCGGAACTCAGCGAATATGTGCCGACGCATTCAATCCCATCAAGCCCACCCCACTCAATGACAACAAGCACGTCACGAACCACCTCAACCGGCATCAATGTCTGGCGACAACGCGTCGGCTACGGCATTTCCGACCTGTCCTGCAATCTGGTCTGGCAAGTCATCACGCTTTACCTGATGTTTTACTACACGGACGTTGCCGGGCTCTCGGCAGCCGCGGTGGGCGTGCTCTTCCTCGTGACCCGGGTGGTCGACGGCTTCACCGACGTCGGGATGGGAATCGTGATCGACAAAACGCACACCCGCTGGGGTAAATCCCGTCCCTGGATCCTGATTGGTGCCTTTCCATTTGCGATCTTCGCCTCCGCGGCCTTCTTCATGCCGGATCTTCCAACCGGCGGCAAACTGGTCTATGCCTATATCACCTACATCGGGCTCTCGCTGGCCTACACGATGGTCAACATCCCGATCGCTTCAATTCTCCCGAGCCTGACACGAAGCGCACAAGAGCGGACCAACCTGGCCACCAGCCGCATCATTTTCTCCTTCATCGGTGCCACCGCAGTGAGCACCTTGACTATGCCCATGGTCGGAGCGCTGGGCGGTGGATCCCAGGCGAAAGGCTTCTTCCTCACCATGTCGACCTTTGGCCTGATCGCCATCGCGCTTTTCGCCACCTCATTCCTCAACGTCAGGGAGCTAAAGCATGAGGAAAGCTCACGCGCGATTTCACTGCGTGAAGCCTTCGTCTCACTGAAAAGCAATACCTACTGGCACATCTTCGCGGTCAACATTCTGTTCATGTGGGGTTCTTTCTTTCTTCAAACAGGCGCACTCATTTACTATTTCACCTATAATCTGGAACGCACGGATCTGGTTTCCGTCATTGCCGGCATCTCGACACTGGTTCCCCTGGGGGGCACCCTGGTCACTCCCCTGGTCGCCAGGATCATGACCAAGCGGACAATTTATATGGTTTCGTCCAGCATCCTGATCGCAGGCCTAGTCCTGATCGTGCTGGCAGGGGCAACGATCCCCGTCCTACTGGCCGGAGCAGCCATTGCCGCTTTCGGGTTTGGACTCCGCCAAAGCATCTATTTCTCGATGCAAGCCGATCCGATCGATTACGGCGAATGGAAAAGCGGTGTCGGAGCCGCCGGCCTACTTTGCTCAATCAACGGCTTTATCGGAAAGGTCGCGATGGCTGTTACCGGTGCGCTCGCCGGCTTCCTGTTGGACCTAAGCGGCTACGTGCCCAATGGCGACCAACCCGCCAGCGCACTGCTGGCCATCAAGGGCAACTACCTGCTGATCCCCATAGTCATGAACCTCATCTCCATGGCGATCATGGCCTTCTACAAGCTCGACAAGATCTACCCGCAAATCCGCAAGGAGCTGGATGAGCGTCTAAAGACGAATGACGGCGAATCATAACGAACGGCGGCGGCCTCCGCGAGTGTCGATCCAGCTTCAAATGTGGGAATCATAGCTCCCCTCCTTGGCTAAGGAGGAGTGGCACGCGCAGCGAGACGGGGTGGTTCGCCCGATAACACTGGAAGACCACGGAAGGGAGTGATACCACTTCGAAAATCTTATTCGACACGCTCGACTTCGATCCAGTTGATGCCAAAAGGCTTTGCATCCATTTTCAGATACAGGACCTGGGGCCCGGCCTCCAGTTCCGTGAGCGTTTCCAGCGTTTGCCAGCCACTGACCGCTTGCGGCATATCCAAATAAAAGGGTGCCCCCTTACCGAAGCGCAGTCCGAGCTTCCCCGGCCCGCCCGTCACGCGCACACGAATGCGGTAATCCCCCGTCGTCTCGACAGAGACATGGTAGTTCAAGCGCGAGCCGATCGCTTCCGAACTCATATGCAAAAAGCCGTCCTGGTCGGTAGTGGGCCAAACCGTAGCATCCGCCAGACTGACATACCTTTCCGCCTGCAGCCGTCCCGGGAGCCGATAATAGAGGGCGGGATCGTGCACCGGCATCTGGACGTAGGCTTTCCCCAGCTCGTTGAGCTCGCCATCCTGACCGGTAAACAGGCTCAGCGGCGGATGAGCGGCGTTGCGTTCTTTAAAATATGCGTAAGCCTGTATCGCAGGCGTGCGTTCCATATAGTCCACCGACTGGACGAGGTCACGCAGCTTGTAGGGGATGTCATACAGTGGCTGATCCGAATTGGAGAATTCGGTGATCCAGATGGGCTTCCCGAAGCTTGCCGCCACTTGATTCATGAGCCCTTCCACACCGGGAGCCGCCATGTAGGGGTGCATGCCCAAGCCATCGACCTCCGTGTTCTGCTTCTGTGCATAGTAGAAGAATGCATGCAAAAATGGCACCATGTAGGTGTAAGTCACTTCCTCACCTTCAATCGGATCATAGGCAGTCACACTCATATGAGGCGGTGAGCCGATCGACATCTGTGGTCCGATGAGAGGTATCCCGTAACGGTCTGTGATGGCTTTGACTTCTCCGTAGATCCGCGCGGTTTTCTCCGGCGTCATGCCTGCCGCCACATGATGCTCAACCAAATTCGGTTCGTTGATGGCCAAAACCGCACGCGGCCGATGTCCTCCGGATATATAGGACTTCAGCCCATCCATAGCCTGTTTTCCACCGCCCCAAACCATGGGAATGAATTCGATCGCGACATCTTCCGGCGGGGTCCCGGTGCCCCCCGGAGCGTAGCTCCAATTGTAATACCAGGACACACCCGGTGCCAGTGCACGGAAATCCGCCTCGGAAAGACGGTTGGCAGCAACCCCTCGCTTCGGGCTCTGGATCACTTCAGCGCAGTCCACAATCCGGATATCCGAAAGCTTCGGTGTGGCCATCGAACGATCCGCTGAGGCCGGGCATGCCAGTCGCAGCGTCAGGGCAATAGCAAGGATGACTCGCCACCGGAAACGGTGGGCGCACTCCCCGCGGAATCGAAGAAAATTTGGGACGAACATTCTATGACAGGTATAACAGTCACGCATTCCGGAGCCTACTGGCCATTTGGACAGCTGGTTTGGGCTTAAGATCTCTGCGAAATTTGCCACATCCGGGGAGCTTCCGAAAACCGGATTGCTAGGTTTGGAAAACAAAGAGTGCTCCTAGCCCGAAATGCCCTCCGACACCACCCTAATCAGCGAGATACCCCGCTAAACTATTCGATTGGCTAGGTAGCCGCCCCGCACGAATGCATGCTACCATCCAGTCAGCAGCGAAGCCTTCCAGGCCTTACCTGCAACCGCTTTGAAATCTTGATATGAGCCCAGGCTCCAGTGTCCCCATGAAAATCCACCCCACAATGACTCGTGAATTGCCGCGCCATGGATAATGTTTTGTCAGTTTTGAAGGATCGCTGGTCGGCCCGTAAAATCGTGAATCTGCGCAAGGTCTTCCTGCTCGTGCTGCCGTTGACATTGGCCGGCCTGGCACTGAACGGCCAGACGATGAATAACGAAATCATTCGCGTCTCGCAGCAGGCCAAGCAGCTCATCGCGAATAAACAGTTCATCGAAGCGCGTCCGCTCCTGTTACAAATGCGCGAATACATGCAGCAGCAGGGCACGACGGAAGAACTCCCCCGGATTGATTTCTACATCGCACTGGGCTATGTCTTCGAATACTACAACAACCAGAATGACGCGACACTCAGTGAGGCTGGAAACCGTTTCCAATCCTACCTCAACCAATATCCCGACTCGATCCTGGCACCGGTCGCAAAGTTCAACCTGGCGGATATCCTTGCAGTGCAGGGCAAGCTGGAAGACGCCCTCAGATACTACATCGAGCTCTACGACAAGCGGCCGACCGGCATCGACCGGAACGGATTGTTGAAAAAGATCACGCGCATCTATGTCGCGAAGAAAGCATGGGTTGCCGGCGCGCCCTATTTCAGCAAAAGCATGCAACGGGCGGAAACCGCCGAAGAGCGGACTTCCGCGGCCGCCTATTATGTCATCGGCCTGGCGAAAAGCGGGAATCTCGAAGAGGCCGGTTCCCTGCTGGAGTTCTTCAAGACCTCCAGCCCGGTCTTCTATTCCCCTCGCTTCAATGCCGCACTCATGGAGATCGGCGACCAGTTGTATGAGTCCCGTCAATACAATACGGCCGCCCTCTTCTACCAGTTCGTCCGCTCTTACGAAACGCTGCATGAAGGCCTGAGCAACTATGCAAGCCGTCTGGAAAAAGAAGCCGCTTCACTTCGGGGCAAGCCCTCCCTGCTGGAAGACCTGGCCGAGGTGGAGGCGGCACTGGAAAACACGCGCCGCGAGTTGGAGGCCCTCAAGTCCACCACCAACTATACTCCGCTTCTGAGCTGGCGTCTGGCAAGGGTCTATATGGAAATGAACCGGAACTGGGAGGCCTTTTGGCGCTTCCGCTTCCTGGTGGATCGCTATCCGAATCACCCGTCCGGCGAGAGCATTCTCTACTCCGCCTTCGCGCTGGCCATCAAGCTCGAGGCGATCGATCAGGGCGAAGAGCTCGCCCACATTTATCTGGACCGCGATGGCTACCGGAAATACCGCGGCATGATCGCCAGCGAGCTGGCGAAGATCTACAAGCAGAAGAAAAAATGGGACAAGCTCTACGAATTGACACCGAACTATTTGGCGACGGATTCCACCGATCTTGCCGCCCAGCAAATTGTTTTCACCCACGGCATGCAACGTCTGGAATTCCTCGAATTCGACGAACTGATCCGGGAGTTCAGCCAGTTCCGCTCGAAATACCCGAACGAGGTCATCGCCGACGAACTGGAATACATGATGGGCCTTGCGCACCTGCTGCGGCAGGAATATGATGCGGCCTTGCAGTCCTTCGATTTCGTCATCAGTCGCAGCGATTCTCCCTATGCGATTGATGCAAGCTACCGGAAAGCCCTCGCCCTCATGGGCAAGGATATGATTCTGGAAGCGGAGGCCTTGCTCAAGGAATTTGTCCGTCAACACCCGGACAACCCCCTTCGCGCCGAAGTCGAGATCGCCCTGGGTGATATCGCCAATATGAACGGACGTCCGGACTGGGCGCTGGAGCACTTCGAAACCGCCAAAGAATTCACCGACAACATCGACTTGCTGGCCAAAGCGACCGTAAAAACGTCCGATGCGCTGAGCCGCCTGAACGAAACCCAAGCGTCCTTGACGGAGTTGGTTGATTTCATCGACGCACATCCGGACGCCATCGCCAGCATTCCCGTCTACCTGAAACTGGCGCAGACCCACCAGAACAACGGCGCGCCCGTAAAGGCACTCTCGACGATGCGCACGACCGTGAACAAGTTTATCGACCGCGTCGGGGCCGCCTCGGTGGACAAGCTGCTCGTGACATTCCTTAAGACGGATGCCTCGCTCCGAACCATGCAGTCGGCGACAGAGAACTTCCTGGACGAAGTGAGTGAAAATCCGGAATTACTGAATGAGCTGATTCAGGACCGGGCGAAGCAATACCGCTACTTCAACGAACACACCAACCTGCATCCGCTCATCCAACTAAGCTTTGTCAGGGACGACGATTTCCGCACGCAGACGCTGGAGAACCCGGAGCATCTGCAAACACTGAGCGCGAAGATCCGGCAACGCTTTGCCGAGCTATCCGGCACTCCGGCGATCGATTGGTGCAGGGAGCAGGTTCGATCCAACAGCCCGGATGCATCGCTCCCGGTTCGGGTCCGCATCGAGTGCGCACTGGCACAATTATCCGAGCCCGTCAAAACCGCACAAGACCGGCACGTCCGCCTGCATGAGAATCCCGAACTCTGGGAAACGCTGAGCCCGGCTTCCAAGCTGTGGATCCTGCAACGGATCTCTCAGGACCAGCCGGAATATGCGGCGGGCAAACTGCAGGAACTGCTCCGTGAGTATGTCGGTTCCGCCGTCGAACTGGACATCCATCTGGCTATGGCGGACGTCTTTACCCGCATGGGCCGTTACCGTGAAGCGATCAAGGCGCATGAGGCAGTCTTGCAACGCTTCGCCGAACAGAAGGTCGCCGCCTCTTCCATGATGGAAATCGGCCGCTTGTATCTCGAACTCGACGACTACAAGTCGGCCCGCAAAACACTCGAAGGCATTCTTAGCAGAACCGAATGGCGCGGCGAAATCCATGCGAATGCCCTGCTCATGCTCGGCGACAGCTATGCCGACCAGTCTTTATATGCCGAGGCACACGGATTCTATGAACGCCTCATCCTCGGCTACCCGTTCTTCCATGAGGTCGTGGCCTTGGCATTCTACAAGGACATCAAGACCTTGGTCGCCATGGGGGAAACGGAGAGCGCCCGCTCCGTCCTGAAAGCTTATACCGAAACCCCCGATCTCCAAGACACACGTGGATCCAAACTGATAGAGGAGGAGATACAATTATGAAGCGCCCCCACCCCAGACTTTACAAGCACATCCTGGCGATCGGTTGTTACGGCACTGCCGCTTGCTTCGTGAGCCAAGGCAACTTGCTCGCGGATGTATCGCCGGACAACAGCCAAATCGACCTCTCGGACAGCCACTACACCGCCCCCGACTTCAGTCATCTCGCTCCGGTCGAGCTGCAGGTCTTCGAAAACGGCAAGTGGAAAGCGTATGACACCCGCGCGACCGAGCACGGCTTGGAGATTCTCGTCGATACCAGCGGCGCCTCGCTGATCTACGCGTGGGAGGGGATGGAAGAACTGCAATTCCAGCGCAAACTGGAGGCGTCGACCAGCCAGATCGTTTACTCGGACAACCTTGATGAACGGATCAAGCAGTTAAAGAACGACGCCGAGCTGCTCTTGCCGTTCGCCGGCATTCCGGAGAAATCGGCCGGGGGCATTCACGCGGTCATCCTCTCCTATCTCACGGCCTTGAACGAACGCGGTGAAGCGGATCGTGCCTACAAAGTCACGCAGGGCACGGACCTTGGGCGCCTCCCGGAACCGATCGCATTGGAGGCCTACAACACCGTCGAATTACTCTTCTCCGACGATCAGGCCGCTGAAGGGGAAAAACTACTCATCCAGTTGTTCAACGCACGCCCCGCGGAGGAGTTCGCAACCAACGCACTGGATCTGGCGCAGCGCCTCGCCGCGGAACGCCATTTCAAGGTCGCTCTAGGCATTTACGAACCGCTGCTGCAAATCGTCCCGGTCGACCAGCGAAAAGCGGTGGCGCTGCGAACCGCCTATCTCGCTTTGGAAACCGGCGATTTTGGCAAATACAAGCAACTCAGAACCGTCGCCTCACAAGCCGAAGGCCAATCGGATGAGACCAATGCCGCGTCTTGGATACTCGATGGAATCTATGCCTTCAAACAGGATACGGAAGACCGCCGTCAAGTATTGAGCCCGATCGGACGTGCGCTCGCGCTGCTACCATCCGATAGCGAGTGGAAAGAGATCGCACTCTATTACAACTACAAAGCCTATCAACTCGAAGAGGCATTCGAAACGGCCAAAGGCATTCTGGAGGAACTCAAACTGGTCTACTCCAAAAGCGCTTATACAAAAGATTTAACATCCTGATACAGCTATCAATCAACCAGAACGCACTTATGAAAACTCCATTCAACATAACCCGCCCCCGGAACATACTGTTCCTGTTCCTCTTTCTGTCGGCCGCTGTTTTCGCGTCGGCCCAGGAGAACACCATCCCTTCGGAGGACGGTGCCATCACCGAAACCACGGAGACCAGCTTCCTCCATATGATCGCGGCAGGTGGCTGGGCCATGTATCCGCTGGGTTGCCTCTCCTTTGCCGGATTCGCTTTGACGATCTACAACTTCATCGCACTGCGCCCGCAATCCTTCTTCGACGACCAGACCGCACAAGCCGTGCGTGAACGGCTGGGACTGGTCGATATCGAAGGTGCCAAGCAGACCTGTACCGCGACGCCCAATCCGTTGACCCGCATTGTCAGCCATGGGCTCGACTCCATCCGCGGCAACAAAATCGACATGGAACTCTTTAAGGAACGCCTGGAGGCCGGATCCAGCAAGGAGCTCGCACAACCGTTCGTCATCATCAATTACCTGTCCATCATTGCCTCGATCGCGCCCATGCTCGGGCTGCTCGGAACGGTTTCCGGTATGGTCAAAGCCTTCAACTCGATCGCAACCGTCGGCATGGGGCAGCCCGACCTCCTCGCCGGTAATATCTCGGAAGCGCTCATCACGACTGCCACCGGCATGTTGATCGGCATCCCGACGATGTTCTTCTTCTTTTATTTCAAGAACCGCTACGGGAAGATCGTCGCAGACATGACTATGTATCTGAACGACATGCATGGTGAGCTCTCCCACGGCATGCGCAGCAAATAAGCCGGCCTCCCGACCTATGCCACATTACACCTTATGAGCTTACAAGGATACAAGGTCCCCCAGGACACCGAGGGTTTCGATCTGACACCGATGATCGATATCGTCTTCCTGCTCATCGTGTTCTTCATGACGGTGGCGAGCATGATTACGGAGAAGAAGGATTTGAACCTTGCTGTCGCGGACGAATCCGTCGTGCCCAAGGAAATCAGCAACCGCTACACCTTCTCCATCGACCCGCAGGGTGTCTATTATACCAGTAACAAGGAACTGACTGAAGAGCAATTGCGTCAGCGTATCTCGAAGATCGTCGCCGAACACGGCGCCGCCACCAAGCTGGTTCTCCGCGTCGACCGGAAAACAGAGCACCGGCACGTCAACCAGTTGCTCCAGATCTGCACCGAATACGGGATCACCGACATCATCTTCGCAACCTACGAAACCGACCTGTAAACGCCATGAAAGCGAACGATATATTTGAAAGCGCGGGCAAGCCCGATCTGACTCCCATGATCGACGTGGTGTTCCTGCTTTTGATCTTCTTCATGGTCACGACGCAGTTGATCAAACAGGAGTCCGATCTCGGCATTCAACTGCCCGCGCAAGCCGTCCCCAAAGACACTCCCGAATTACCGTCCAGGCATATCATCGACATCATGCCGGACGGTTCCGTTCTGATCAACGGCGGCCCCAGCGGCGACGGACCGGTCGGCGAGCTCCCGGTATTAACCAGCATGCTGGCACATCTGAAAGCATCGGCAGACCGGCTCCACAAGAAGACCATCGTAACCATTCAAGCCGACCCCTATTCCCCGCACTTCCGTTCCGTTGACGTGCTCAATGCCTGCGCCAAAGCTCAGCTGAGCTACGTCTCCTTCGCCCGGATGTAATTCATCCCAACCACTTTTACACGATATGTCAGACCATCCGCCATCCGGACACCCCGACAATCTGGGAAAACCGCTCCTCGGTAGAAAGAAGCGAAGCATTCTGGTGATTGTCATACTGGCAAGTGTCATCGCCCATGTCGTGGGACTCGGTGCCTTTGCAGTCATCAAAATCGTCGATACCGTCACCCGGCAAGCGCCGGAATTCGAGGCTGTCGTCGATTCGCAACCGACCGAACCTCCCCCGCCCCCACCGACACAGCGAAGCACCCAGCGCAGCATGGCACGCCCTCAACCGATGGCCGTGGCCAACCCGCTCAGCCTGGACGTTCCCAGTATCGATATCGGTGATACCAATATGGCAATGTCCTTGACCGGTCGCGGTGCCGGCGGCGGACTCGGCGCAATCGGAGGCGGGATGATGGAATCACTGCGTCTCACCGAATTCGGTTTTGACGGCTTCGTCGAAGGTGCCCTCGAAGGCAGACTCTACGACATGAAAAAGGATCCGTCCGGCAAGCCGATCGAATACATCCCGACTGTTACAATGGTTAATTTCCTGCGCGAATGGTCGGACAAACGCTTCCGCAGCAGCTTGGTCGACCGGGCCTACTACTCCCCCGAAAATAAACTCTATGCCACCCATTTCATCGTGCCGATCATCTACGCCGACGCCGTTCCGAAAGCATATGATGTGACAGATAGTGTCACCCCGACAGGCATCCTGCTGCACTACCGTGGCACCTTCACGCCAAGCGAAAGCGGCCGGTTCCGTTTTCTAGGCAAAGGGGACGACTGCATCATGGTCGCGGTCAACAACCGGTTGGTCTTGGATGGCTCACTCTATAACGGGATGTATTCCAGTTGGGACCGAACAGGCATCAAGAATCCCGGAGCCGGCTTCCGAACGCTCGGCTGGGAAAGCCAGGCCTACGACGGCACCTACCAAACAGTTTACGGCGAATGGTATAACTTCCGTGCGGGTGAAACCTATGAGCTCGATATCGTCGTCGGGGAAGACCCCGGCTCCCTATTCGGCTTCTACCTGTTCATGGAAAACAAGGACACCGGTTCGGTCAAAGTCTTTACCACGAAGAAACTGGATAACAGTGAGAAACAACGACTGCAGCAACTTGGACTCCAGAACCTGATTCCCTGATCCTCATCGACTAAAAAGCCCACGCTTTCGCCCAGACATTCTGGTCGGCCGATCGGGGTGGCGCGGGACGAACCGATTCGCACTGCGAATTCTCCCGAAAGGTTTCGATCGGGATGGCGATGCGTTCCGGGCGCAGCGACAAAGTCCCAATGCGAAAGTTTTCATGTTCAGGGCGATTGCCGCTCCACGGTACGCTTAATGAAATCCGGAATGATGATGTAGGCACCTTTGAGAACAGTCCCATGATTCAGCCCCCCCATCTCGTGGAACTCGACCTGTTCATGACCTAAATTACGAAGGCTGGTCGCGAGCAAGTCATTTTCTTCGACTCGGTTTTTGTATTCAATCTCACGGTCGCCGACAATCAGGCAGATGGGCGGCAAGTCGGCACTCGCGTAGGTCAGTGGAGCGTATTCATCGACAACGACCCGGTACTGCGATTGAGTGTCGCCGCGCAATTTTTTGACCGTGAAGTGCGTGCTCACCTGGCCACTCACAGGAATAAGACCTGCCAGGTCGTTGGGCACATGTCCGAATGGCGCCAACCAGCGAGGGTCCATACCAACCATCGCCGAAAGGTAACCGCCCGCAGAATGGCCCGAAATGAACACTTTGGCAGGATCGCCCCCGAACCCTTCGATATGGTCGAGGGTCCAAGCAGTGGCTGCTGCAGCATCTTCCAGAAATGCAGGGCAATCCGCCTTCGGGGAGAGACGATACCCCACGGCAACCAGTGCAATTCCTTTGTTCTTCAAATCCGGAAAATGCCGTTTTCCCCCAACGAGGCCACCCCCGTGAAAGTAAATAAGCGTGGGAAACCCAGGCTCGGCATCAGGAAGGTACAGATCCAGTTGGCATTGGGTGTAGCGGTAATCCTCCCGAGGGAGTTCCGCATCGGAGCTTCGATAATGCATGCCTTCGATCACGCGCTCCTCTGCATGGCTTGAAATGCATGCAACGAAGCACGCGGAAACGAAAAGTATAATTCTGTTTGGATGTATCATGATTAAACGGACTATTTTCAGATGTGCATAAGACAATCCCCTGACTGGAACAAGAAAATGTGTTCACTCAGCCCACTTCGAAAAAGTTCTGGTAGTTATGTGCTGCGTGATTTTGGAGCAGCGCAAGGCGTCGGGGGGCAGGAGTGCCCGGCTAACGCCGCTGGAGAAGCAAATCAGAGCATACCTAAGGGACAGGTCCCAGACTCGGCTAAAAGCATCGCCCGAACCGGACACAAACGAGGCCCAGTCGTGATGACTGAGCCTCAAAAATGGTCGGCTTAACGTAATGGCGATGCGAAATGCAAAAAATTCTCAAACTTTGGACCGTCATAGACACAGTGCTATGATTTGCCGGTCTGTACGCACTTATTTTTATGCGGCAAGGACTGCCCCTCCTTCCAGTAGCCCTCGGTTAAGATGACTTTAGGATATATGGGCAATCCATACTCATTACGCATGACCAAGTTAATCACATGGTGCGACAGAAAGACATGGGTAACAGATAGCACAAGGACATCGGGGACAATCTCGCTCCAGGAAATTAACTATACATCGACCTGAGCATTCCATAGCTTCCGCGGAATGTATACGCTCCGTCCCTATCAGCAGGCAGCTGTTGACAATACGCTTCACTATTTCAGGAAGCGGCGCAGTCCTGCGGTGATTGTTTTGCCCACGGGTGCGGGGAAGAGCTTGGTCATTGCGGAGCTGGCCAAGATTGCCAAAGGCCGCGTGCTGGTGCTAGCCCATGTCAAAGAGCTGGTGGAGCAAAATCATTTGAAGTATGAAAGCTATGGCCTGCAGGCCGGGATCTACTCGGCGGGCCTCAATCAAAAGGACAGCGCGCAAAAGGTCATCTTCGGGAGCATCCAGTCGGTCGCGAAGGCCGACGATTCCTTTTTTCGCGATTTCACGCTGCTGGTGATCGATGAGTGCCACCGCGTCGGTCTGGAGCCGGAGAGTCAATACGCTCAAGTCATTAAGCAGCTGAAGCGGAACAATCCGCGCATTTGCATCCTCGGCCTCACGGCGACGCCCTATCGTCTGGGACTGGGCTGGATTTACAACTACGCGCTCCGCGGGGAGGTGAAAACGCAGGAGCTGCGCTTCTTCAAGCACTGCATCTATGAGCTGCCGCTGGAGTATATGATCCGGAACCGCTACCTGACGCCTCCGGTCAAGGTCGACAATCCGGTCACCTCCTATGATTTCTCCGAGCTCACCGAAAGCGGCCAGTCCTACACGATGGCCCAGCTTGAAGAAGTGCTCCAACGCCAACGACGGCTCACGCCGCTGATCATCAAAAACATCGTGGATATCACCGAGAGCTATCAACGCCAGGGGGTGATGATATTCAGCTCCACGGTGAAGCATGCCGAGGAGATCCTAGCACACCTGCCGGCGGGAGAGGCACGGCTGGTGGTCGGCTCCACCGAGCTGACGGAGCGCGATCAGATCGTGCAGGATTTTAAAAACAGAGCCTTCAAGTATCTGGTGAATGTCTCCGTCCTGACGACCGGTTTCGACGCCGCCCATGTCGATGTGATCGCCATCCTGCGACCGACCGAATCGATCAGTTTGTATCAGCAAATCATCGGACGCGGCTTGCGCCTGGATACGGACAAGAAGGATTGCCTGATCCTGGATTACACCGGCATGGGACATAGCATCTTCAGTCCGGAGGTGGGCGAAAAGAAAACGGAGTCCGAATCCGTGGCCGTGCGAGTGCCCTGCCCCGAATGCGGCTTCGTCAATGACTTCTGGGGGATCGTCGATGAGGACGGCAACGTGATCGAGCACTACGGGCGCAAGTGCCGCGGCGGAAAGACCAATCCCGACACCTTCGAAGTGACGCCCTGCGGCTATCGTTTTCGCTTCAAGGTCTGCCCCTCATGCTCGGCGCAAAATGACATCTCCGCCCGTGAATGCAGCCACTGCGGCAGCGTGTTGGTCGACCCCGACGAAAAGCTCAAGCAGGCAAGGCTGTCCAAAGACGCCCATGTGCTCACCCCCGACTCGATCGAGATGCTGGAGCGCATCGACAAGAACGGGAATCCCTACCTCCAGGTCAAATATTACGACTACGACGCCAAGCACCTATCCGAGATGCACTACCTCAACAACCCAACGAGCGTGAAGAAGTTTCACATCAACTTTCTCCGGTCGCACCTGCGCCGGCCCGAGCTGACGCTCAACATCCGCTCCGTGAGCGAAGTCGTCGAGCTCCAATCCCAACTGCGCATGCCCGCCTTCATCATCGCCCGCAAGCTGGGAAAGTTCTGGAAGATCACCGAGAAGATCTTCAGCGAGGAGCTGTAAGGAGCGGATTGATGTTGTTCGTTGAAGGTTGCTGGTTGATCGGAGAGGCGAACCACCTCCCCTTCGGCCATTCGACTCACTCATGGCAGGCGAAGCTCAGGGACTCCTCCTTAGCCAAGGAGGAGAATTTTTATCTGTCTATCTCTGAGTTGCTCTGCGCTCTCTGCGGTTAAACAACCTACGTTATTGCAGGAATGATTCCTCAATGGGAGTCCGATGCGCCGGCAAGACTGCAACGACGTAAAATGGATGATTCTCACACCAAGGCACAAAGCTCACAGAGAAGAACACAATCGGAAATCGTTGATTAACCCAGACGCGATTTGAGACGCACGAGGAAGTCCATCTTTTCGTGCAGGACGGCGATGATAACCGGAGGTGACTCGTGGACGGCTTCCAGATAAAACACGTAATGGTGTTCGCAGCGCGTAACAGAGCAATCGGGATACTTTTTGGAAAAATGACGTGCTACGATGCCTCCGTTTGCAATGGCTTCAAAGCAAGCGATGAGTTTATCACGATAAATCTGCTGCTGCGCGGCACCCCACGTCTCCAAAGTATAACGAGCGATGCTGCGAAGGTCGTCACGAGCCTCGGGCGTGATCCGGTAAGCTGCCGTTTCAGCTGTTCGCGTCGCGAGTCACTTCATCGAAAATGTCTTCAACCGACTGATCCACGAAAGGCCCTTTGCGGGCCGACTCAACCCGAGTCTCCAGAAAGGCCTCAAGCTCACGGAGAGCGACACCATCCTCATCGTCAGGGAGGGTGCGTTCCAACACATAGTCCTTAAGGGATTTTCCGGACAGGGCTGCGATTGCCTTCAGCCGCTTGTGCTGCTCCGGCGTCACATCGATGGAAATACGGCGTATGGATGCAGTGCTCATAAGATTAACAAAACCCACAAACCCACATTTTGTCAATTTTCCATTATTTTGAAGCAGTTGCGAAACTGCCCTCAGCAGCCTGATCAGAACTGGACATTCGCCCACGCCAGCTCAACCGGCTGCTCGGTGAGCCTCACAGCTTCTTCAGCAAAAGCAGTGAAATATCATCGTCGATCTCATCGGCAAATGCATGCACTTGAGCGACGAGTGTATCGATAAGCGCCTGGCTGGGGAGATCAGCGGCATGTGTCTGTATGAGTTGACGAATCGGGTCCACCCCAAACTCCTCACCGTCCGCGGAGCAGGCCTCAATCAAGCCATCGGTATAAAACAGGATCGAATCGCCGTCCTCCAAGGTATGCGTGTCGGCCCTGAAGCGATGGTCATCCAGCAGGCCGATGGCGGGATTACGCGTCAGGATACGACCCTCCGGAGCCACAAATTCCCCGGCTCGGGTCCGGAACCAGATGGGGTCATGGTGACCGGCGGAGCACAGAGTCATCTCGCCACTGAGCAGGTTGAGCACACCACAGGTCAAGGTCGTAAAGAGAGCGGTATCCAACCCCTGCAGCAATGCCTTGTAGTGCTGATTGAGCTCGGTCACGAATGCAGCCGGATCCGACATGCGCTCCTTATGCTCGTCGTAAAAGCTGCGAAGGATCCCCGTGACTAGAGCCGACCTTATACCGTGCCCCATGACGTCACAGATCAGGATCGCCCAGCGCGTATCGTCAATTGGCTCGGCAATGATCAGGTCGCCACTGAGTTTGGTTGATGGCTGGTAGTGGTAACCGAGATCAAGCAGCTCGCCCGAATCATCCGCCTTTACCTTTACAAAAGTCTTCTGCACCTGGCGACCGAGGGTAAGCTCCTCCTCGTAGCGCCGGTTTTGGGCCTCCAGCTTTGCATTCAGCTCATGCAGTTTGTTCTCGTTGTGCTTGCGCTCGGTAATGTCGAGGGTGGTGCCGACCAGACCCAGCTTGTTGCCTGCCTCGTCACGCACACAGATTTTCGAGATAATCTCGTAGTTCTGGTCGCCGTGCCGGCCTCGGTTTCTATTTTCCCGATTGATGATGGGCTCGCCGGTTTCAATGACGCTACGGTCCTCCGCCTCGGCAAAGGCAGCGTCCTCGGGTGCCAGGACTTCCGATGGCATTTTCCCAATGATCGCGGCCTTGTCGCGCAGCTTCGACTTGGCGGCAAAGCTCTCGTTGACGTAGAGATAGCGCCCCTCCAGATCCTTGGCAAATAGGCAGACCGGGAGCAGTTCAGTCAAGGCGTCCCAAAACGGATCATTGCCCGATAGATGCTCAATTTGCTCTGTTTTTTTTGAATGGCTCACCACTGTCTCTCCATAGTATGCAAATGATCCTTATAGGTGGCGACATGAGAGAAGACAACTCTATTGGACGGAGGGAGTCTGAGCATTTCGTCTCACCTCCTGTATCCAATCATCCCTGTCGGATTCGCTACGAGCTCTCAGCTGATGCTGTGGGCGGCAGCGCGTCCGGCAATGCCACCAGTGAGTAGACAGCCCTGCAGCAGAAAGCCGCCGGTGGGGGCTTCCCAATCAATCATTTCGCCGGCACAATAAACCCCGGGCAGGCGATTGAGCATCAAATCCGCATCGAGTTCCCGCCAGGCGACACCGCCAGCCGTCGAGATGGCTTCCTCTATCGGCCGGGGTGCAGTCAAAGGAATCCGGCAGGATTTGACCCGTTGTGCCAGTGACTCGGCATCGTTGAATTCGCCATAGAACTGTCGAAGAATGGCGATCGCGGCGTCATTCAACTTCCATCGTAATTTGGCTTCCTTGAAAAAGTTACGCCGCGCCGATTCCATTTTCTGCACGAGACGCTCGACCGTAAAGGTTGGTTTAAAATCGATGATGATGGCTGGCTGCGACATCGCACGCAAAGCCCGCCCAAGTCCATAAATCGGAGTGCCCTCGAAGCCATAGCGTGTGCACATCAACTCACCCACCACTCGTTCACCATCAGCAGACACATGCACATTATGAAGCGGCTGCCCTTCCACCTGGCTGCGGGTGGGCTCCGACCAGTCACAACACCAGCCACAATTCGCAGACTGGAGCGGCTCGACCGCAATCCCCGCAGCTTCAAGTATCCGGATCCAGGAACCGGTCGATCCCGTTTGGGGCCATGATGCCCCGCCCATGGCCAGCACCACGGCATCAAAGCTTTCGCGGACCACCTGCCCCTCATGCCTGAATTCAAGCGAGTGCGGTGCCGTCGGCTCCCATCCGGTCCATTCATGCTTCATGCGCATCGTCACCCGGAGCTCGCGTAGACGTTGAACCCAACGACGGAGCAAAGGAGCCGCTTTCTTACCAACAGGAAAAACCTTGCCACTCGACGCGACAAAACTCTCCACGCCCAGCCCTGCAGCCCATTCGCAAAGACGCGTATTATCAAAGTCCCTAAGATAGGTCCGCCAACGATCCAGCGGGAAGTCCCGGCCCGAGTATTGTGCCAGAAAATCTTCGAATCCGGCCGCGTTGGTCAGGTTGAGCCCGCTCTTGCCGGCAACCAGAAACTTGCGTCCCACTGAAGGCTTCGCATCAAAGACAGTGACCGAGACATCCGCCATCGCCGCGACCTCGGCCGCCCGCAAACCTGCCGGCCCGCCTCCGATAATCCCGACTCTCTTTCGCGACTGCTGCATCTACGGGGAGAGCATCTCAGTCAACGAAAGGTCGCAACCGCAAAAATCAATGCACACAACAGCAATGAAAAGACGAGCGCTAAAAAAGGGGGACAAACGCGAATGGCGCTAACTTAAGGAATCGGAGCGAGTTTTGAGTGGTGATCGTAGGCGACTTGCTTAGCCGGTCGCCCGCATGTGCAACGGGTTCCGCAAGTCCGCTCGGTCGTGCGGCTAAAGCAACACGACTACGTCAATCCACCTTAAGTTAGCGCCATTCGGGTCAAACGCAAAATATAAAGATCCCCACAAGCTCATGGACTCCGACTGAAGCAAGGAGGAGAACTTCTTTTTGCTTCGCCCTATTGAGCGGCCAGCGCAGATTCAATGGCGGCGACCATCTCAGGCGACTCGGGGGCGACCTTCGACTCAAAGCGGTGTAGAATCGTGCCGTCCTTGCCGACCAGGAACTTGGTAAAGTTCCATTTGATATCGCCGGGGAACGGCGAGCCGTCGCCTGCCAGCAAGTCGTAAAGCGGCGCACGATCGGCACCGTTGACGTCGATCTTGTCAAAGAGCGGGAAGGTCACGTTGAATGTCGTCGAGCAGAATGCCTGAATTTCCTCGTTTGTGCCGGGCTCCTGTCCGCCAAACTGGTTACAGGGGAAGCCGAGCACAACCAGCCCCTGCTCGCGGTATTTCCGGTAAAGCGCCTCCAGTCCGGCGTATTGCTTGGTGTAGCCACACTTGGAAGCCACGTTAACGACCAGCACTGCTTTCCCCTTGTAAGCGGCGAGCGAGGTATCCTGATCATTCATGTCCTTAAGCGTTACTTCGTAGATAGAGTCATTGGCCATGGCTAGGGTGTGGATAAGAAGAAGGGAGGCGAAGAGGAGCAATAGTTTCACAGGGGGACAAGTCGACCGGAGGCATGGATTTGTCAAACTGGAACCATAGTCCTCATGAACACAGGTCAGAGAATTGAAAGCGCGCGACAAGCGCGCACGCCACGGCTTTTGGAGATCGGAATGGCACTCACGACGCAGCTCTCGTAGTCGCGCTTAGCCGCGCGACAGAACGGACGATCGGGAGCGATTGCACCAGCGGCTGACCGGCTGAAGCAGGCCAGCGACGAGCGGGGGGATCAGAGTCGATAAACGAAACGGTCGTAAAGCCTCACAGGTCGGGTGATGTCCCGGCCGAATGGCAGGTATGGAAACTCCGAAGCTTAACGTCCGGCAGAGTTGATTTTTAATCACTTCTTCGCACCGTAAGGAAATCACGTCAACCATTCGCCTCTGCATCTGAAGCCTCCCCGCAAGGGGGCGATTGCCCCAGATAACGAACCTCCCTCTTCCACCAATACCATAAACCGGAAACAGCTCATGAAACATCCCATTCTACGCTCGATCGCCCCCCTACTCTTCCTTGTCCTCACGCTCAGCGCGAACGCACAGGCTGATTCGGTAAGCGTAACCATGACCTACCGGGAGCGGATTGCCCTGCCTCCGGATGCCCGGGTCGACGCCAGTCTGCTTGACACCTCCCGGGCCGACGCGAAAGCGGTCGTCATCTCAGCTCAGCGCTTCGCGATCGACGGGGTCCCGAGAACCATCCAGCTTCCCGTGGACCCGAATGTGATTGACGAGCGCCATAGTTATACGGTCAGCGCCCGCATTACATCGGGCAACAAGCAACTCTTCCGCACAACCACGGCCTACCCGGTACTCACCCGGGGTGCCGGCAACGAAATCGAGATCCTCCTTGAGCGAACAGCCGCCTCACCCACTGCCACCCCATCGACGGCCACAGCATCTGCCCCCGGGATAACCGGAGTGGCCTGGGCCGCCTTCGAGATCGGCGGTCGTCTCCTCGTGAGTGAGGATCCCCCGACTCTGGCCATCGACGATGAGGGGCGCTTCTCGCTTTACGCAGGCTGTAACCGGTTCCGGGGACAAGTCCGGATCGAAGGCCAGGAATTGGAATTCCCAGCCGTTTTCGCGGGTACGAAAATGGCATGCAGCGGTGCGCGCGCAAAGCTGGAAAGCGACGTGCTCGACACAATCAAGTCGGTGAAGGGGTTCACGCGCAACGGTCCGAACCTCTCCCTGACGAATGCGGCCGGCGTCACTGTTCTTCGCTTACACGAGCGCCCCGAGTAGAAGCGGTCGTCGACGCAGATCAGAAGGCTAACGCGAAATATATAGATTGCTTCACCTCCCAAACCACCCGCTTCAACCGGCATTTCGGGAAAGCGCTCTCTAGCCTCACACGCAAAGACGCAGAGCCAGCAACGACGCTTGTTCTAACCGCAGAGTACGCGTAGAGCGCAGAGACTTTTGCTGATGTTGTTTGTTGATGGGGGAGACGAACCACCTCCCGGCTGCGCCGGACTCCTCCTTAACCAAGGAGGAGAACTTTTAATTATCTGTCTATCTCTGTGTCTCTGCGGTTAAACAATCTTCGTCATTGCAAGTATGATTCCTCCATGGGAGTCCGATGCTCACGCAAAGACGCGAAGGCGCAAAGCCAGCAACGCTGTAGGATTGGCCGCAAAAAGGCACAAGGATGCGCGAAAGCTTACAACGACGGTCAATTTAACCGCTGAGCACGCGGAGAGCGCAGAGACGACTGACTGCCAGAAGCTCCGGTATCGCGCGCTTACAGCGCCTTCAGGGCCTCCAGAATCGCATCCGGCTCGGCGCGCTTGGTGTAATCCGCATCGAGAAAGCTGTAAGTGATCTTACCTGTCGGATCGATGACATAGGTCGCGGCCAGCGGCAGCTCGGCGCGCTCAGACTCGTTTTCAATGTGCAAATCGAAACCGAACTTGGCATACAAGTCATTGATCTCGTCCGGCAGCTCGAAGGCGATTCCATAGCTGCGGGCAATGCGGTTGTCGGGGTCCGCAACAATCGTAAAGTCGAAGGGATTCGCTTCGCCGGCATATTTGCTGTTTGCCGCAGTCTGCGGACTCATCGCGACGACTTGAGCACCATAGTCAGCAAAGCGCTTCACGTACTTATTGTACTCCATCAGTTGAAGGTTACAGTACGGGCACCAATCCCCACGGTAATACACCAGCACAACCGGTCCGTGCTGAAGCGCGGCGGCTAGTTTGAAGTCCCCCGCTCCGTCGACCCGTGGCGCGGTGAAATCCGGAGCCATTTGCCCCGCCTGCACCGCCTTTTCAGTGATTTGGGTCGCGGCCAGGTCTTCAATTGCCTTCTGCATCATGGCCCGCGTGCCCGCATCGACAGGCGAGGACGCCTTCTTCTGATCCAGCTGTTCCTGAAGGTTGGACTCCGCTACAAGCGGAGCGGCCGTCATAGTCAAAACGGCAAAAAGTGACAGTAATGTACGCATAGGCAGGCTAAGAACAGATGCCCCTATCATTTATTCCCCGGAAAGACCCCGAATGTTCCCACAGAGCTAAAAGGGATGGTTCTCACACGGCGGGCACAACGCTCACGAAAAACAAGCCTGCGACACATCCACTTTGTGCCACTGCGCCTTTGTGTGAATGACACTAGCTCGAGGGAGGGCGGCTGTCCCAGCCGCCGTGCCGAACTGGATTCACCTCAGTTCAGCAAGCGACTCAAAGACCGAGCTCCTCTCTCATAACAAGCAGCATTCGGGCAGAAGAACTGATCCGAGTTTTCGCTTTTGGCCTCTTTCCCCACCGGTCATTTATGGCTTTGCCTGGGATGCCAATTCAAAGTGAAGGCTAAAAGAAGTGCATGACCGCTTGCAGATCAATTCTTGGGATCGATCTGCAATCGGAAGAAGTAAGAGTTATGACTTTCATGCTGCATCGGAGCACTGAGACTACGCTCTGCTCGATTGTAACTATGCACGGTCGTTTGATCCTCCACCAGCGTCTCGCGATTCCAGCCATTCAGGTCAGAAGAAGAATAAATCACCGGTTCGTAATCCGTAATTCGTGGATCGGTCTCAAACTCAAAACGAACCGAATTATTCTCAAAACGGATCGCAACCGAAGGACGATCGGCACGGTCTCTTGGATTCGTCCGGAATAGATATTCGTTCAGGTTACTGTAGCCATCTCCATCGGCATCCACGGCACCATCTGAGACGGATGCATTGGGTATCTCATAGACCGTAAATTGCTCTGACTTCCAATCTTCAAAACTCAGCGCATTGCGGTAAAAAAACGCTCGTATCTGCTTGCTGGAGGTCGCCGATATACTCGTCGTGGGACTACTTGTGTTCAGGTCACCTTCCCATCCGAGGAAGGTCCAGCCCTCATCCGCTGTGGCCGTCACAGCTACGACTTCCCCCTCTTCCAGATCCGAGGTGTCCTCCGGTAGCGTCTGAACCTGCCCCTCGCCCTCCATGTGGACCGTCAGCGAGATGACTCGGCGAAAGATCGGCGTCAACGTCATGTCGGTGGTCAAAATCAGGTTGAGCGGATCAGAACCTTGATTCGGAAACTCCTCCCATCCGGCAAACCGGTAGTTCTTGGACGGTTTTGCGACCAGGCTGAGCTGTATATTGTAGGGTAACTCGAGATCACCTGAAAGGGCTTGGAATCCATCCCCGCTCTCCCCGCCTGAAAGGGTCAGGCCGTCCGGCAGCGAAGATCCCGCGACGATCGCACCACCGACGGCCTGATTCACTGTCAGCGTAACATGCGGAATATCAATTAGACTTTCCGGGCTGAAATAGATGTTATTACTTTCATTCAACTCCGCGAGAATATCACTGGAGTCAACAAATACACCGAGGTGGTAATCACCGGCATTCAGATAGCGAGGAATCAGCACCTCCTGGATGATATGCACCGATCCGCCCCGAGCCAATGGCGGCTCCAGCACGGTTTCAAAAAGTGTAACGCTGGTACTCGCATCCACGGACTCGCTCTGTGCCAGCATCACGGAGACTTTCAAGGTCCCCTCGCGTGTGTAATCGACCAAGCCCAAATTACTCAGATCGAACTCGACTGTAATCGGGATGTCCGGCCCCGGAGTTTGATCAAAAGAAACCGACGTATTCTCCACTGCCAAATCAATCAGACTGAGCTCCGAGATGGCATAATTCCGGCAGACATAGAAAGCATCCTCAGAAGCAACGATATCTAATACTCCGTAGTTGTTTGGCATTACGGTATAGCTCTCGCCACCGTCGTAGGTGATGTAGGTATCTCGTTGACTAGTGCCATAATAATAGATCGGGTCAAAATAGGCCAATCCGATCTCACCAATACTAGCCCAGGGTTCGTTGACTAAGTCCTGAAAGCCTGGAGCCACTTCCCATGACGTCAAATCCGACGAACGCACATGGACTGCAGTCGGGCCGGAGGTACCGGGATAACTTGGATACACATAATAACCGTCCACATAGCGCAGGTTATAGACATGGTAGAGGGCATTTGAGATGTTCGGAGTATAGTCGTAGAGATAAAGAAAATCCCACTCCACCCCATCAATGGAGCTGAAGAAGCCGTCATTGTGCAAAAGCACGAATCGCCCGCCCATGGTGGTCCCCCGAAGGATCCCGTCATCGCCCTCGGAAAACGGCATTTCGACGGGCGGGACCGAATCCGTCCAGGTAATTAAATCGGTCGAACGCATCACTCCATAACGTTCCACCAACAGCCAGACACCATCCAAATACAACAAGCGCCCATCGGTGTAGGGGTACACCTGGTCGTCTTTGACATCCGAGTAGCTCCACTCCTCCAGATCAGCCGACCAGATAACGCGTGTGTTCTGCGTACCGGGTGCAGAACCGAGTACGACCCAAAGGCCCGCCCGATACTCAAGCTCCACTATGTTGTCGATCAAGCCTGTCTCGATCTCAATCCAGTTGCGCCCATTGTCCGAACGAAGCAGTCCCGTCCCAACATCGGCAACGAAAGTCTCGCCGTCGGACGCCAAGTTCCCGGGAACCGCATTTGGATAGCTTTGGAGAATTTCCCATTCCACCAGATCCTGAGACACCGCAATGGTTCTTGCGGTCGTCTTTAACGAAGATCCGCTGATGTCAATACAGAGGAACCCATCTGCTGTCTTGAACAATTTCGCCCCGGTCAGGAAATCATTCGAGGCAGTTAATGGAACAACCAAAACCCAATCGACGAGATTATCGCTACGCCATAGGCCGTCTGGATTAACCCCGTAGAAGACATCATCGACCGACTGGAGGTTACGGAAGACCATGTCGGTCATCTCGGACAAAGGCACCCAGTTCAAACCATCTTCCGTGACATAGGCAGTCATGCCATAAACAGGCACGTAGTCAGGATAAGAACCGTTGTTTATAATGCCAGTAAAACTGACTAGATGGTTCTTGCCTGCAACAAGGTAAGGTGAGTACCCGAAAGTCGAGACCGGATTCCCCGCGGTCCAGTTCAAACCGTCGGACGACACGGCCACGGCACCACGCTGGTAACCAAGTGCAACGAATCGGTCCTTCCAGTAAACAGCGGAGCGTAGGGTCCAATCATAGATACTGGAACTTCCCCCGGATCGGGATAGGATGCCTTGCTGCCAATTGATACCATCCGATGTGTAGGGCACAGTATAACCATCCACGATGCGGGAGATCATAACCGCAGTGTCACCACTGCCAATCAGCCGACCGGACAATTCAACGTCTTCCAACTCCTCCCAGTTAAGTCCATTCTTCGAGACAAGGAGATTTCCGCTAGAGCCTCCGATCAGAATCCAGTCATTATTCATTTCGACAAAATCCGAAAGCCCCTGTTGCGCGGGATAAGACTCGATCGATTCAACCTTCTTCCAATTGCGGCCGTCCAATGATCGAGCAAGGAAGGCACCGTAGTTCGTGCTGCCATAGGTTTCGCTCCCGAGCCCGTAAAAGCTGCCGTCCCTTGCCTGGAAGAAGCCCCCCGGGTGCTGAACCGCTCCCGGCATAACATTGGCCTCGGGAGAGAACACGACGGAAATCTCCTCTCTCTGAATCGAAAACCGACCGTCCTGGTCATATACTTTGACCACCAGTTCGTGGACACCGGGCCCAAAATCAGCCGTTTCCCATATGAACGGGCCGACCGCCGACTGAAAGACGATTTCACCGTCCACCACGAATTCGACTTTGGACACAGGTACCCCGGCCGAGGCCACCTCAGCCTGCATGCGAACGGTCGAATTATATAAGTAAGTCTCCTCGAGTTCCTCGAGTTGGAGCAATGGCAGTTCAGAGATCGCCCCCATATCCGTATTCCAGAATACACCACTCTCATCACAGATCCAGAAACTCCCCAGATAGAACAGGACATGGGTTCCTTCCCCCCCAATGAGTGACCCGGTTTCCCAAGAGACACCATCCTGGGAGAAGTAGACCGCATCCTTGGCAACAGCAAGGAACCAGCCATTACCGTACGCGACACCGGTGGGACCACCCTCGGTACCCAGTGAGACCTTTTCCCAATTTACTGCGTCGTTCGAACGATACATCTCAGCCACATCATCATTCTCAACACATACCAGATAAACACCGTTACCATACGTAGCCGCAGCAAAACCGCCGATGAAAGGACCGACAGCAGGTTCGGCAGAGAGCGATGTCTCGTTGAAATCAATGCCGTTGAAGGAGGTGACGACCGAGCCCTTGTCCGTCATTCCAAGCCAGACACCGTTCAGGACTTCGGCATGCAAAACCGTACCGAACATATCCGAGGATGCCCTCCTCAACTCCCAGTTCACTGCATCCGTGCTGGAGGCAACCCCCCCTCGACTGCCCGCGACGACAAGCTGTCCGGCAAAATAGCGAATGGTTCTCGGTTCCCAAGTGAAAGGCCACTGCGTTTGATTCGCCTCGATACCCGTTTTCCAGTCGATGGTAGAATTTCCGACCACCGCAGAATCAAAACAGATCCAATTCGTGCCATTATACCAGCTTTGCAAAGCATAATAGTTCCCATCGTGATAGACGGCATCCTTGCAACCACCAAGGAAGCGTTTCCATGTCTCGGAATCCGAAGAGAACATAGCCGTATCCGAATAGTCATCAGGAAAAGCAACAAGGCAGCCGTCAACCACCCTGAGACGGGAGACGTCCAAAGTCGATCGGACAATAGGAACAATCAAATCGTCAAGCGAGCTGAAGACTCCGAAATCGGAACTGCCCGTGGAGCTAAAGATGTAGCTACCGTTGGATGCCAGCTTTCCGAGACCTCCGCTGGAAGTGTTGCCTTCCTCACGATCGACAAGATGAACCGTCCAGTTCAAAAGGTCGGACGAAGTGAGCACATAGGCAGAGCTCAGATTATAGTTGATCATGAGCTGCCCATCATGCTCCACCATATCCATGATATTATCGAAAGGCACCGAACGGTTCAGTATCACACCATTGGCATACTCAATCTGGACTTGTGGATAGGAATAGGACTCCCAATTGATGCCATCTTCAGAAATGTAAATCTTATCATGGGTGCTATCCCTTCCCACGAAATGGCCTAGTAAAAAGCGTGGCGACTCGTTGAAGGGCAGATACTTCGACCCCGATTCCAGCAATCCGATCGTCGTATGCTCGCTCCAAGTTTCTCCGTCAAAGGAAACGAAGACATCGCCGTTGCCCTTCAAAACGATCACACGGTCGTCGCCGGCCACGGCATTGAGAATGCCGACACTCGTCGTGGCGAAAATCTCCAAGTCAAAGCTCATCGTCGTATCGCCGACGGCCTTGCCTACTTCAACCGCAAACGGGTATATGCTTGCAGAGCTGGACAGGTACACATCCTTCTTTACAGGTATATCAACCCACTCCCCTTCTGGATTGCCGGAAGTCGCCACGGCATCCTCATAGAGCATAAGACTGCCGATGCGTACCTTAACAGTGCTGTCATACTTCACACGCCCCCACATGTCATAGCGCGAGTAATCCGGTTCATTTTCGAATGGATTGATGAAATAGGCCGCCGGTATCTCAGGCACATACGGAATAACCGTCGTCTCGTCGCCCTCACCATAACCGAGCTCAGCCATCCCAGTGAGCCATGCCCCGGAGTCGTAATACGACGTATACCAATTCGACGCCTCTGGCTCGCTCTCCACCAGATAACGCCACTCGCTCCCGGCTTCGACTAGAGTAAAATCCAGATAGGCATCGATACTCTCGATGACAGACCAGTTCTGAAGGTCCATCGATTCAAGGAGCACATATTTCGAATTCTCGTAGCCTTCAAGATACCACCTGCCATTGAACTCTGAGAGTCCGTGGGAGTTCTGAGGTGTATCCAAAAGCGTCCAATTCAAGCCATCAGTCGAGGCAAAGTAAGCTCGGTAGCCGCTCTCATAATATTCGGCAATCATCAAATCTCCGCGGACCATCACCGATTCGATCTGGCCATTCAGGTTGTAGAGCTCCTCATCGATGGGCAGCATGGCGGATTGCCAAACGAGTCCGTCACGTGTGCGCACCACACGATTGTCCTCGAATATGTAAAAATAATCGCCATGCCCGATGACTGCTTCAGGATAAATACTGGGACCGCTGGAATTACGGAAACGCCAATCGGAGAAAGGTGCATCCGAGAACTCAAGAAAAGCAGGGACCGATTGTGTCATTCCCGCTTCGTTGGAGATGCCGACCGAATAGCCTCCGACATGCTCCCCGGCAAAAGCATTCACCGAGTATGTCTCGGCAGTTTCCCCGACAATCGGCGCACCGTCAAAGTACCATTGGTAAGCAAGCGGTGCGCTCCCCCGTGCATCCACTGCCAGAGTCACATTCGCTCCTGCGACAACTTTCTGGCTGACGGGACCGGCAATGACTTGAGGCGGGGCACGGTACAGCGTCACAGTCGCAAGTTCGGTCGTCAGGTGATCAAAGGTGTTGCTCACCATCAGTTGGTAGTCGCCGGCATGGCTATCGTCGGCCTCACCTACAAAGTAGGTCGACCGATTGGCTCCTTCAATCGCTTCACCGTTCAAGAACCACTGATAGACCAACGGCGGCACGCCTTTGACTTCGGCAGAGAGAAAGAGAGGACTCCCATATTCGACAGAAGTAGCAGCTGGCTGTTCAATGATTTCCAATCCGTCAAACATGGAACCGTTCAAGCGAATCGCACCAGTTTCGCCATCGTATCCGGTGACCTTGATAAAGTATGTCTCCCCCTTTTCCACGGCCAGATTCACCTCACTTGTTAGCTGCGCTCCGGTGTCGTCGTTGTAGGCCAAGGCGCCGCTTATCATGAGCCCTAGTTCATCTTCGCTTGAGTAGATACGAGCCGAGGGGTCGATTTGAATCAGCGCACCGAGTGAAGCACTACGTCCCGCCCCGAAGGCACGAATCAAAGTGTTATTTGCACGCAAACGCTGTACGACATCGGCATAGCCGCCCCCACTCGTCGGCTTACCGTCAGAGAAGAATACCATGTTCGCACTCGACTCGGGAGGCAGTGCAAAGAACCCCGTCTCTACCCGCTCCAGCGCAGCACGATAATTTGTGCCACCAGAGGCATACAAGTTTTCCAAGGATTCGAGAATATCCAGAATACCGTTCGCATTACGGTCAGCAGTCGATGGAACTGCTGCTTGAAGCCCAGGCTCAACCGGATCCAGGTCCAAGATCGTAGCCTGGTCTTCAAATGCAACCACCCGTATATGGGTGGAGTCTGCAACCTCGGACAAGTTCAGGAGTCCCACCAAATTGCTGACAGCAGCAATCTCACCGTCTAAAATGGTGCCTGCGAGGCCGTCACCGTTAAGGTCCGAAATGAAACTCCCGTTGAAGGCGTCCTTCGCGCTTCCAGAAACATCAACGACAAAGGTCAGCTCAGGCATATCCCCTTGGACCAAGCCCTCCAGGGGATCTTCCGCAAAGACAGTCAGAATGGTGTCGAAATCACTGCCCACGGTGTCGATACGTACCGCCCCTGAAGCGGGAGCCGTCCAGCGCCACCAAACGGAGTGGTCGGCACCAAAACCGACATTGGGCTCACCGGGTTCGCTGGTCGCGCCCAAACTGGATCCGCTCCGCGTCCAAATATGACCGACCGCAAGACTCGCGTTCTCACGATTGTCGTTTGCGGGGGGGATCGAGATATCAATTATGAAATCCGCACTGTCCCCGTAAACGACGATCGAATAGGCAGTGTTTTCACTCACCTCGAAGATATACTGACCGCGTTCCGCACTATTCAAAACAGATACAGGCGTCTCGGCATCCGTCCGAAGCACATCGACGAAAAGGCCGGCGGGAGCATCGAACCGGATCAGTGCAGTACCGTCGACTGGCGGTACCCATCGATACCAGAGGCTGGCCGAACGTGCCTCGTCGCCGGTTTCAGCCTTCGCGTTGCGATTCGAACCGATCCAGTGTGCAGACTGCAGCATGGACAGATAGGCACCTGCGCCGGCATCGTTCTGCGGGGCGTCCACAGCCTGAAGGGCCGCGTGCAAATTGAGTCGGCGCCCCAACTGGACCGCACCTTGAAGACTCTCGAGTTGTTCGCAGCCATTCATCAAGCGTGCGATCGTTTGATCGATCGAATCGGCTGGATATTCCGCTATGAGCAAGGCGGCGACACCGGCGACATGCGGCGCCGCCATGGAGGTTCCGCTCAAGAATCGATAGGGTTCGCTTGGCCCGATCCAAGTGGACAGGATATTCGTACCCGGTGCAGCAATCTCGACCGTCCCCACCCCGTAATTCGAAAAGTCAGAAAGTCTGTCGTAGTCATCCACCGAGGCGACAGTCAACAAGCCGTTGACGTCATAAGCAGCCGGATAGACGGGCCGATTATCAATGTTATCCGCATCATTTCCCGCGGATGCGACAATAAGGATACCAGATTCTGCACAGTCACGTAATACTTCCAGCAGGCTCTCACTGAAGCTACGGCTGCCCCAGCTCAAATTCAAAACCTGGGCGCCGTTTTCCTTTGCATAAGCAAGCACCTTCAACGCGTCAGAGGTGAAGCCCATTCCTGATTGAGAAAGAAACTTCAACCCCATCAGCTGGACCCGGGGCGCGACGCCTGAAATGCCAACATCGTTGTAGCCATCTGCACCGATAATGCCCGAGCAATGCGTCCCGTGGCCATTGTCGTCGGACGGATCACGATCATTATTGTAAGCATCGATCCCGTAAAGGTCATCCACGTAACCGTTGCCGTCATCATCGACACCATTATCCGGAATCTCTCCGGAATTGGCCCAAATGTTGGAGAGCAGATCCTCGTGCAGATAGTCGATCCCTGTATCGACAACGGCGACCACCACGCCCGAGGCATCAGTTGACAAGGTCCAACCGGGCAAGGCATCGATATCACTTCCGGCCAAGCCACCACGACTACCATCATTATAAAGCCCCCACTGCTTACCATCGAGTAAAGCCGGTTGTGATTCCGGGCTGGCACCTGCGACAATCACTGAATCAAGCTCAACCGACTCGATCACGTTGTCCAGGGAAGCCAATGCGTATTTTGCTTTAGCAAGCGCATCGCTCCCCTCCACCAATGTCAGTCCCACGAGGAAGGTATTGGCTGGCTCCAACTTGGAAATGACCTCAAAGGAGAGTTCACTCAAGGTTTGCCGGAGCAAATCCTCACGAACATCAGGTCGCTTGCGAATGATCAAATGAGTCCCGGCGCTGGCCTCCCAACGTTCAACGACTTGCCCGTTCACTTTAGTTTCCCGAGCTTCGATACGTATCCACGGATATTTCGAATCGCTACGAACATAGGTCACGTTCGGCGAACCGTCTGTCGTAAAACTCTCAGAAACCGTAATCGCTTGATTCAGAGCAGTTTCATACCAGCCGAGCGGATTAGACGAGTTAGACAGTGCTTCAGCCAGTGTGGAAATCGCTTTCGACCGAGACTCGGTTTGCTGCGGCGAACCCTGTTCTAATGCTTGAAGCGGGTTGCGACTTTCAGTCGGACCAGCCGGCTGGCCAGCTTCATTTGAGACATCACCACTCACTCTGTTTTGCTCAGTCTCGTCAATAGATCGAAAACCAAACTTCAACAAGGCGAACGCTGCGATGATGAATGCACAAAGGGTATAAAGGCGTATGTGTTTCACGAGTTACAGAAAATGTTAGACAACCACTAGCTTAGACAGGCTCTCTGAGGCAGATGAAGCTAACGAACTTAATTAACGTCAACTATCAACGCATCACCAGTTAGAGTTCAGCGTTTTGGCCGCTCTATTACCGCGTGGCAATTTATGCAATATGTTGCACGCCAGAGTAAAAAAAAGGTTCGTGCGCATCAAAACAAGGCCTACCAGTTCTCAAAACACCCGTGTAACCCGGCATGTTGGAAAAGGCTCAAGAGTCTCAAAATGCGATAACTCTCTCACACTCTCACAGGGTGGCACACAGCTCACGGAAAAGAGAACGCTACGGGACTGCCGCCCTCCCGAACTGGATTCACCTCAGTGCAGCAAGCGACTCAAAGCCCCATCTCCTCTCAAATCACGCTTAAGGTATGCCATTTACGGCCAACTAAAGCGGGCCACCTAAGATCGTCATTCAGCACCGGGTTTCAGCAACTTGCCTAGAAGGTCCTCGTTTCCGGTGTAATGGCGGGCAGTATGGGCTGTAAGGAGTCCACCTTCAGCGACGGGCTGGATTCTTCGGGCAGCGGAGCAACGGGATCCGGGACAGCCTCCACTTGAAGCGGCAGAGCTTCGGCGCGGACGGTAAGCCCCGGCGCTTGTAGCTCGATCGCGCCGGCCGGATCCGTGGCATTTTCGGTCAGGAGGAAGACCGGCATCTCCGGCCATTGCCCGGAGACGGTTCCTGAGAACACAGGACCTGCTGCGCCTCCGTCCGTATGTACCTCGATTCGAACCGGTAGGATGACTTCGCGGCCTTCCTGAAGCGGGCCATCATAGTGGCTGAAGGACGGAATGCGGAAGTCGGATCCTTCAAGACGAACCTTGAGCGCGGATGCGGTGAGATTCACAAAACACAGGCTGTTTGCCGGAGCATGCTCCCGCGCATGCTCAAGCAGGACAAAACGGTAGCGGCCACGGCCGGAAGCCGTCACTTCGGTCCGGGCAGAAAAGACCATACAACTGGAAGCATTCCCCGGAAGCTCAACCGTGCCCACCGATTCCAGCACCTGGCTTCCGGCCGTCCCGTCGACGCGAGCCGGCTTCCACAGATCCAATTCCTTGGGCCCCACATAGCGCAAGCCTCCGGTGGCCAACTGCTCCGCAGGCACGCTGGAGATCAATTGATCGTCCGAATAAAAGTAAATCGCGGGTCCCGTCGTCGAAACCAGGGTCAGCTGAGTGCTGACTTGGCCACTGGCCAGCTGAACCAGAGCCGCCTCTTTTTCCGGGAGCTTTGCCTCCACGGGAGCTGGCTCCACGACAGTTGGGACTTCCTCGACCACGCTGCTTGGGTCCGGCTCGGGTTCTGTGTTCCGGACCTCGGCCACGACCAGTTCCTCCGCCGGTTCCGGCTCCGGCAGCTCTACTTCGGAGACGACCGCTTCGGTCGTTTCGAGTTTCACCGCTTCCGGTGCGGGGACGATTGGCGTTTCAACTACGGGCTTAGCGGCTTCACGTTCCGCATCGGTCGCTTCGAGAGCCTCAACCGGTGCTGCCTCAATCTCCGGTTCCACGACCGGAGCAACAGCGTCGACCGTACTGCTGGGCTCCGCCTCGAGCTTAGATTCCTGAACCTCGGACACAAGAACCTTCTCCACCCGATCCGGCTCGGCAACGTTTGCTTCCGTGACAACCGCTTCAACCGTTTCGAGTATCACCTCATTCGCCTCGGCGGCGGTGGGCGTCTCCGCTTCGACCTGGGCAAATTCGCTGACCACTTCCGCCGGTCCTTCAACCAGCGCCGGTATGGGCTCCGGCTGAGGCACCGGAGGTTCGGTCACTTCAGGATCAGGCTCAAAGCTTGCCAAGATTTCGACCGATGAGACCGGTTGCTGCACCGCGACCGGAGGTGGCGTTGCCTCGTCCACCGCAGCGGGGCTGACGACCGGACTGGCAGGATCGATCATAGGCTGTGGCTTTGGTGCGTGCGAACAACTTGCCAGAAAGAGCAAGCCGGGCAGGTACAGATAGGATTTTACCATGTCAGTTTGGAAGCAGAATACGAAGGCATACCGGTAGCAGAACCATGGGAAAAGTCCGATCCTAAATGAGCTAAAAAGACGCTAAAAAGGAGGGCAGCAGATCCGTGCTTAGCCGGAAATGAAACGAGCTCTGCTGCAAGGGAGGCACTGTCCCTACCTATGTGGTTCGTCAAACCGGCTCCGGACCCGACGAATTGCCTGCTCGGCGGGGCAACCCTGTCGACAATTCATAGTACCAAACCCGTTCCTCCTAAAATAGAGTAATCCCCGAATACCGTGCGTGTAGCCCCAGCCACAATTAAGATTGATATTACTTACTATAAATGCGTTGATAAATTAATGCTCCGCATCGTTACCCTGATTGCTATGCTTGTGACCTCCAAGGCATTTGCAGCAGTCATTCGTGTCGAACCCGGCGTAGATCCTGGTAATACGGCAAGCGGCACAAACTGGAGTACCGACGTCACCAACTTGCAGCGAGCACTGCAACTCACCGAGGATGGCGATGAAATTTGGGTCGCAGCCGGCACCTACTACACCGACGAAGGACAGGGACAAGTCGACGACAGCCGTGATTCGGTGTTTTATCTGAAATCTGGCGTTGGACTTTACGGCGGTTTCTCAGGATCCGAAACTAGCCGCGCCGAACGGGATGCCACAACCAATATTTGCATACTGTCTGGAGATATTAATCAGGATGAGTCCGGTTCCTTTTTTTCAGGCTACCAACCGCCAGCCGCGATTTTAGCCAACAGTTATCATGTTCTATGGCTTGAGGGCGGCAGCTCGACGACTGAAATTGCGGGGTTCACCATCACTGCAGGCTGCGCTTGGAACGGCCCTGATGCATCACATTTGAATGGCGGAGGTATCTACAGCGAATTTTCAAGCGTCAGCATAGATGCTTGTGTTTTCACCGACAACTATGCCGCCCAGAATGGCGGTGCGATTTACTTCGGCGATCTGGGCGATGCGGCCCCTTTGGACTACGCAGGCACAAGCATCACAAATTGCTCTTTCGAAGGCAACAAAGGCTACTACGGCGGCGCAGTCTATTCCGATGGGGCGTCACCTTCCATATCCAACAGTCAATTCATATCAAATGGCTATGACTTGGGGTTTTCCGGAATCAACGGCTCATCCCTCGGCAGTATTTACAGCTACTCATATGCGACACTGGCCGGCGCCATTCTATCTAAAAACGACAATCCGGCCACTATCGCCTCCTGTCTATTCTCCGGCAATACAGCAGTCGCCATCTACGCCGACGACGCATCGCTGACAGTATCAGGCACTCGATTTACCGGTAACATGACCGAAGGCGGAGGAGCCGCGATTAGTGCATACGGCTCGTCCGTATTTGGAGAGCCTGTCGTCTATCGCAACATCGTCATCTACAACTGTCTCTTCGATCATAATGACAGCGAGGAATTTGGCGCCGGAGCGATTGCTTTTTCCGGTGCCATTCAATCGCACATCACTAATTCAACTTTCTCGGAGAACAGTGGGCGTGGCACTGGAGCCTCTGCACTACGAGTGGAATCCACTGAGACGACCTTAGCGAACCTCATCATTTGGGGTAATTATAGCGGAGATACCCTGATCAGCGATATCCCGGAAAGCGGGGGTGGAGATCAGGGACCTTATTCCGTACTTTCCTCTTCTATTCAGCGAAATTCCGACTCCGTGATCCACGTCACTCACTCATTAATAGCCGGAACGACGTATCATTTGAACGACGAGACAAACTTGAACGGCATGGATGGTGGAAATGATCCTCGATTTATAAGCGCCAGTGATTTCAGGCTGAACGGACTCTCCCCGGCAATTGGAGCGGGTTCAAATGCAATCGACCTCGATGGCTCTGGCGAGGGGGCAACACTTTCCGGAGAGCTACTATATGACTTGGATGGCCTCGTGCGTGTGCAGGGCGCGGCAGTCGACATGGGGGCTTATGAGTTTGAATACAGCGGCGACTACAGCGATTTTGATAGCGACGGTTTGTCTGATGACTTTGAATGGAACCATACCATTCCGAAATCAAAGACCGCAATCGATCCAAACTCGGATGAAGACATGGACGGTCTCAGTGCGCTGGAAGAGTTTGTTTTTGGTACGGATCCAGAGATCAGTGACCTGCCATACCTGGAAATCGATCTTACCACCCATCTAGTCTTTATCGGTAATTCCTCCGACCTTCTTGATCCTGGCTATTTCGCAGACCGCGATTTTCTAGTGATCCAATTTAGAATCCAACGGTCGGCCGCGCCCTTTATTCGGGTGCAAGCTCAGAGCACTACAGATCTTTCGGATCCATCCACATGGACAGCGAACGATCTCATTATTTATGATAAGACGGTCGATCCGGAAGATTCAGCTATGGAATATTTTAAGGTGCGCTCCAGCGATCCAATAGAAGATTCAGCCAACAGGTTTTTCAGGCTGAACTTGGAACTGAAGTAAACTGACAAGGGCAATCAAGAGCCTCTCGCCCCCCTGCTTCAACACGCTGGTGTAATACACGCTAGCCCTCACCCACTCAATTCCTCTGAGCCAGGACCAACCAGTCCCAGGTATCCAAGGTGTCCGAATCGCAATCGCGCCGGTAGCGGAGTTTGTGGATCTGCCGGACCGTGAACTGTTGGTCTTCGAGCGTCGCTTCAAGCTCGGCCTTCAGGTAGTGCTTGGTGCGGACATTTTCGATACGATACACCCCCTGATGGAAATCCATGGCTGTGGAGTCTTCGGGCAGTGTCTCCTGGAGGGAGGCCTGACAGGAGTTGCCCTCGTTCAGTTGGTTTTCGATTTCGCAGTGCCGCTCCATGAGGATCGACTCGATTGCGGGCACGACCAGCAAGAGGTGGCCCTGGCGCCGCACCTGGTTGGTCACCGTACGCCAGGCCCGGAGCCGCTCATCCATCAAGGGCATCATCAGCACGTTGACGCAGAGGACCAGATCCACCGGATCAAAGGGAACCGGGTCGCTCGTCAGGTCCAGTTGATGGTAGTTGATGTGCGGCTTGCCCCGG
Source organism: Coraliomargarita parva (assembly GCF_027257905.1). Classification (NCBI taxonomy): domain Bacteria; kingdom Pseudomonadati; phylum Verrucomicrobiota; class Opitutia; order Puniceicoccales; family Coraliomargaritaceae; genus Coraliomargarita; species Coraliomargarita parva. The sequence goes on along the minus strand of NZ_JAPZEI010000007.1, from coordinate 187,173 downwards.
CACCGCTCGCGCGTGCGTTGCAAGCCCTGCTCCGAAAAATCGCAGGCTTCGACCCGTCGATACAAACCGGAGAGTAATTCGGTGAACTTCCCGATCCCACAGCCAAGGTCGGCCGCACTCGCGGTGCTATTGGTGCGGGCCAGCTCGTGAATCAGCTTGGATACCATGCCGTCGGCATCCAAATCGTACACACTCACCACCTCTGCATCATAATTTTGCAGCGTTCTATCCCAGTAGTCCAAATCCATCCAAAACACCGAGTCAACCCGTAGAGCTCCCATGGGGCAAGCATGGAACGGGAGCACTATTGGAAGGCCGCAAAAAGGCCATGAACATCGCCCCGCGACACTGATAAGCCCTAGCTCGCCAAGGGCACGGTAAACGTAAAGCGGCTGCCCTGCCCGGCTTCGCTCTCGACCCAGATTGTCCCGCCGAGTTTTTCGACAAACTCCCGGCAGAGTATCAGTCCCAATCCCGAGCCGGTTTCATGATCCGTCCCCTCGGACGAATAGAACGAAGTTTTATCAAACAGCTTCTCCCGGACGGACGCCTCGATCCCGATTCCGTTATCGGCCACACAGACTTCGGCTAGCCTCGGCAAAGCACGCACACTGATCCGTATCTCACCTCCGGGCTTCGTGTATTTAATGGCATTGGAAAGCAGGTTTCTCAGGACCGTTTTCAACAGGTTCACATCCGCGACCACCCTGACCGGATCGACCGGATCGTAAGTGAAAGCGACACGCTTTAGAATGCTGGCGGACAGTGACAGTGCCACGGCATCCCGAAGAACATCAGACAGGTCGACGAGCTCGGGTACAAGGTGGATCTGACCGGTTTGAGAGCGCGCCCAGTTGAGCAGGTTATCGAGTAAGGCCAGAGTGTTTTTCGCCGAGCCGTTAATAGTCTCGAGACACCATTCCAGATCATCCGCCTCATAGGGCTGACTTTTATCCGTCAAGAGATCCGAGATGCCGATGATACTGTTGAACGGACTCCGCAAATCATGGGCAATGATGGAGAAGAGCTTGTCCTTGGTGGCATTCAGCTCCCGCAGGCGGGCTTCGCTTTCCACCAGCGCTTGCTCGGCTTTCTTACGCTTGCTCACATTACGTACATTCAGGACCAGCGACCGAATGGCAGGATTGTCCAATTGATTGGTACCGAAGGTTTCCAGGTGTACCCAAGTCCCGTTTTGATGACGGTGACGGTATTCCGCAGCCCCATTGAATTCCCCACGAACAAGCTCTTGAAAGTTCTTTTTCAAAGCATCCCGGTCTTCCGGATGGATGAACGCATCCATGACAGGGATCCCAATCAGTTCAGACTGTTTGTAGCCGAGGATGCGCTCACACGACTCACTCACATACTTCTGGATTCCATTTTCATCCAGAAGCACGATCATATCAAAAGAATTCTTAATGAGCTGGTTGAAGCTGCCGTCCTCGGCCCGCAGCATATCCTCGATCCGCAACGGAGCTTCCCCGCTTTCAATCAGGGGCTTTTCGGCGTTTTCCGGACATGCGTTCATCATCTGAAAAGCAGTAGGACCGGCTTGAGCTTCAGTCAAGCACTCCACCCCCGCCACAGCGAAGGATTCAGAAAGGCCCAAACATTCACACGGGCAATTTTCCGGCCTCAGCCCACCTCGTCCCTGCGTTCGCCTAAGGCGCCTGCTCGTAGTTCAAGAGCACGAAGAATTTCCCTAGAATGATGTCGCTGATATCGATCGCGACATCGACCTGATTGCGCTCAGCGTCCAGCTGCGTGATTTCAAGCGAAAGGATCCGGCTGTTCTCCCTGGCCCATTCCGTCAATTGACGGGAGAACAGGACATCACGAAGCAAGTCCGGAGCATCCCTGCGCTCGATAAAGGAGAAGTAGAGGGTTTCCCCGACAACTTCAAGTGTCACTGGCAGCGGCGAATCGGGCACACTGGCATCCGTCCCTTCGGCATACTCTCTTAAGTTGGAGCGGCCATCGCCGTCCGGATCCTTGTCAGCTCCGATAATGTTGGGATCCGTCTCTCCGGGGAACAGTGTGCCCAAGTAGATGACAAAGCCCATGTCCGGAGCGCCCCCATCATAGAGGGTCACCGTATCGGCCGTGACCGGAAAGGTGCCTTCTTCGGCAATCTCGAAGGGCACCGGCAGACCGACCGTGTCGACACGCGTGGCAAAATCGATACTCATGATCACCGTCTGCGTCGCCGTCGCGCTCCCGTTCATATTCGCAGCCAGCAACAAGGTGGTGGCCTGGCCTGCCGGCAGCTTCAGTCTTGGGTAGGCAAAGAGATAGGTAGCCGAAGCCCCCATAACAATGTTATCCTCCAGAATGATATCACCGACGGACAAGACACCGTTGTTGTCGGCGTCCTGAAGCACCTGATAGGAGTCTGCCATTGTTGCCTTGTCGGCCGTGCCATTGAAGCTGAAGACAACACGGTCGATTGAGGCATCCCGTCCGCTGCTCAAAAACTGGAATTTACCGATCAGGATCCGGCCCGTGTTCGCCTCGTCCCGGTTTGTTGGTGGAAGGTTGTTATAATTCGAAAGCGTCACGGTCTGCAGAATGCCGGGAACCCCCAAAGTGGAAAACTCAGAGGTCACTCCGGTCAGGCCGTGCGTCACGGTGGCATTGACATTCTGCCCCAGGATAGCCACCGGACGGATGGAGAAGGCGCCATCCCTTACGATAGTTGAGCCGATATACTCCCCTCCCTCATCACCGCTATCGGAGAAGATCTCGACAATGCTGCCATCCGGAATTTTAGTCGCATCCACCGTGCCGCTCACACGGTCCTCGCCCGCCTCCAGAATGGTCGGTGGCGGCACATCGGCGGCGTTGCCACTCAAATCAAGGATCCCGGCCCCACTGTTCTTCGTGATCGAATTTCTCCTGAACTGATTCTCCGTCGTGCCGGCATCCTCCGTCTTGATGCCGATCGCATTCCCTCTGATCCCATTGGGGAGCTCCTTGCGCCATGCCTCCCCCAATCCATTGACGCCCTCCAGGATGCCACCGATCTGATTGTGGTTAGCTCCGCCGGATAAGCCAATCCCCGCCACCTCATTGGTCTTAAAGATTCCACTCTCGGGAAAGTATCCGATGGCATTGTTGAGGACTTTGTTCCCAGTGGACCCGCCCCCTTCGATCAGGATGCCGTTTTGTTTACTGTCGACGATGACATTACGCTGGCGGTCAAATCCGCCAATTTGGTTGCCTGCGGAATCAATCAGATAAATGCCGTTATTTCGATTTTCCCCGTTCCGGTAACTGAGCATTTCACGTTCGGTGCCCACCCAGTTTCCGATGATTTTATTGTCGTCCGAATTATCAAGTACAATGCCGCCCAGCCCATTGGCGGTTGTCCCATTGAACAGGAGCTCCAGCCAGGGACCGTAAGTATTGCCGTGAGCATAGCGGGAAAGCGTACCCGCCCATGAATTGTACTTGAGATAGCATTGAATGATATGGTTATCCGTAGCGCCCGGCCCGAGCAAGCCCTCAACCCAGACACCGACCAATCCATACTGAAACCAATTGGTCTCACCTTCCCCCATGCCACCAATGATATTACCGGATGATCCGTTGGTCAGGAGGATGCCCGCACCCACTGGTTGCGTAACCGCGAGGATATCGGAAGGGGGTGCGGGCAACATGGTACCCATGTCCCAGCCCACGTTGCCAATAATCCGGTTGGACATCCACTTGGCTGGTGGCGTGACACCATCCAGTTCGATGCAGGCACGATTGGAATTATTGAAATAATTACTCTCGGTCCAGTGAATGCCTCCGATCCGGTTGGCGAAGGAATTGCCCGTGATGAGAATATCGACCTCATTGGGCGGGGGCAGATCATTCCAATTCTCGATTTCCCAAGGCCAGCCGAAGTAATTGTTGATGATGACATTGGCCCCCTCAGGCGGCGTCTCCGGCGGTTCTTCGGTAATGACTCCGGCATAGGTGCCACCGGAATCCTCGATCAGGATAGCCGCCTGCGTATGGGCCGCAAAAGTGTTATGAAAGTATTTTTGGGTCGTACTGCCGTCCTCGATCGGTTCCCCGCGCATCCCAATAATATTGCCTTGTGTTCCGTTGGCCAAATGGATGCCGACTAGATTCCCTTCGTCATCACCGAAGTAGCTGGTTCCAAAATGGGTGCCAATGATCCGGACCTGACCGGCATCCGGCCCATTGATGTAAACACCGGCACTGCTGTCATGGTTGACAATGTGTACGTCCCGCACGGTTTCCTCGGAGCCGATCTCAATGCCGGTGGCCCCATTCTCGATGCGTATGCCGTTCAGCCCGTTGGAAAACGGGACCAGTCCGGCCGGCCTATTGTAGAGATCAAAGGCAATCGAGAGGTCGGAGTCGGCACGTCCGATATCCGTGTGATTGATGACAATATCCGATGTATCGGCGCCCTCAATGTAAATACCATGGTCACGGTTGCCGGCGATGAAATTACGCTCCTTGCCGCCCGGATGATTGTTGATTGTTCCAATCAGGATATCATTCGCCCCCCCGGTAATCGCGATGCCACTCCCATCATTCTGATTATCGAAATTCGTCGGAGCCACCGAATCGTCGTAACCGATGCGCATCCCTTCGACCTCGATTCCAGTCGCGTTGGGACCATCCAACCAGATCCCATGGTTCACCTCGATCGTTTCGGGCCGATTGCCAAAAATATTATAGTTACGAAGGACCGTATTGGGCGACCTGACCGTGATACCGGGTCCTTCATTCAGGGATATCCGGCTATGCCCGAATGCCGCGAACACTGATGAAGTGCTGCCAAAGCGGTTACCCGTCGAAGTCGCATCCGTGACCAGGATACCACCCAGCATATTTTCATTCAGGTGGCCAGCGTCCAGCTGGTTATTGCTGGCACCTCCATCGACATGGATGCCATACCCCTCCGATCCGCTGACCCCAATCAAAGACGCGTCAAGGAACCCCAGACCATATTCCGGAGAGCTTGCCGCAGATCGGTCGAACGAGTTATTGAGAACCCCCGGACCGGAAAGACGAATCCCGTCCATCCCGGAAGTCGTGATATCGAACATGCTGATCTGACAGTGACTCACGTTTCCGGCAAGATAGATGCCATGCCCAGCCGCCTCATCGATGATAAAATAATCGAGTTGGCAGCTGGTAATGGAGTTTGCACCGGCTCCGTTGAAATGAATCCCGTGGCTGCTTGAGTTGGAAACGGTCATTTCCTTCATGAAGAGCTCACTTGCCGTCCCCTCGACCAGCAAGCCCGTGCCGCAATCGGACAATGCGATATCTTCAACCACGATTCTACTGCAGGTTCCGGTAATACGGATACCACTCCCGCTAAATCCCTCAAGATCCAGACTTTGCACGGTCGCATCGACTGCATTGGCCACAACAATCCCATCCGACGCACCCGGATCTCCATGAATCAGAACCGTGGCCCCATCCGCTCTTCGAATCGTATCATAGCTGGCAACTGCAGGTAGCACGGTGTTCACATAGATGACCTGCCCGTCCAGACTCGTGGGCAGGACAATCATGTCAGCGGATGCAATTCCAGGTGTCCCAACACTGTCGATCAAGTGATCGGACTCATAGGTCCCCGGGGGATCCAGGTTCCCTTCCGGACGTGTGGTGATATTCGTACCAGCCAGTTCGCCACGTGCCAACATCATGGCTTCCTCCAGTGTGATGTCTCCGTCGCGAGTGTTACCCATGGCAGTTGTCGAGACAGATATAATCCATCCATCCCCGCCCCCCGACTCGGGACTGGGAGCGGTCGGAGTGAATTCGAAGGGCTCGCTTTGTTTTCCGTCAACTTCCACCCGTAGATTCAGGGTCACATTGGTATTGGGGACGCGGACAAGCAATGTGTCAGCCGTCCCGCTCAGGACATCCAGTTCACCGTAATCGTAGAGCACCTTGTTCCTACTATAATCCGGACTGAAGTTCTGGCCATTCACGAGCATCAGCCCATCGGCGATCGGAGTTGACGGGTTGAGGCTGTCAATGACCGGGTCCGGTAAGACGCTGAACAGATTGCGGCCATCCGGCAAATTTCCAGAGGAGTCGCTACCGGTACCAAGGACAGTGACAGAGATCTCCGTTACGATTTCAGGGCCCAGAGGATCGGGCAGTTCGGGGACCTCCAAGGCAATGTAGGACCAACTCGATGAGATGATATTGGCGATGGGTCCGCCCACATTCGGATCTTCCGGATTTGCCGGCACCGGGCCGAAACGAACGATGATATTGGCTGGATTGTCCGTAAAATTCCTCCCAAGAATGACGAGTTCCGCTCCCCGGTGACCATACAGCTTGCTGAGGCGCGTAATTTTCGGACCAAATGGGTCCCCGATCACGAAGATGCTGGACTCGATGGATTTGGTCACAGGGCCGATTCCCAATAAATCCGGCGCATTAAACACCCACATCAAGCGGGCCAAGGCCGAGGGCGCGTCTTCAGTGATTAAATCAATAACAGCCGTGCCTTTATCGAAAACATTACTGACGGCATCCAGCTTCGCGTTTTCAAGTCCCACTTTGACTGAATTCTCAAAGTAGGACTCAACCACTTTTGACAAGGTAATCTTGAAGGATTGCTTGATGGCAGACCAAGACAAACGGTCCTCCAAGGCCTTCCGATACATCTCAAAGACAATTGGTTTCACCGCCCCCTGAAGGTCGCCCAGTTCAAACACCTTGGAAGGTTCTCCTTCCGGTGGTTTCTTCACCCCCCTGTATTTCATGATCACCATGACACTGTCGATGATGGCCAGACTTAGGTTCTCAAAGAACATGGCCTGATCGAGATTGTCGCCTCCGGGAAGATTGTAGGCCAAGAGGTTTTGCGGTTTAAAGATGGCACCATTGAATGCGCGGACCATGTAGATCCCCGGTCGGTCCGCAGGCACATACAGTTCGCCCTCTCGCTCGAAGCCGAGAAAGTCCTTCTCAAAGCGCTCAAAGCCGAGGTTGTTTTTGAGTGCGCTGTAAGTTAGTTCCGTGTCGTAAAGCTGGAACTTGATGCTTCCCGGGATCACTCGCCGATCGATCGCATTATTGTAATAGCGTGGGTAAACTTCGGTCAGGCTTCCCTGAAGACCCTGTATCTCATCGAGACTGCTGAAACTGGTCGGATCCAGTTGATAGACCATGGCTAGATGATCCAGCGGGTGGCCCTTCCAGAAGAAATTGAGATTATTATTATCGATTTTCACCGCCCGATGAGGAATACCGGAGTCATTAGTAAAAGCCGTCGCCACCTTGGTGGTTGTGAGTTGCTCGATATGATCATACTCGCTGTCACTCAACTGATGTGGATCGACGGTGAAATCCAAAGCCTGAGTATACAAATCCTCCTTGAATCCATCGGCACTGACCAGGCTCTCGAGTTTCTGTACGAAATTGAATGCGGCGGCAGGCGGCTCGGGATCCGGGGGAACGAGAATGACTTCGGCCGCAGCCAACAGGAGCGACCGCATGGCCGCAATCACGGCGGGGTCTTCCATGTACTCCGGCCCGGAGCCCAGCGAATTGATGATCGCCTGTTCCGCAGCGTCCAATTCCGGAAGGCTCTCGAGGATGTCGAGTCTGGCCTGGGCCACCACTGGATCGAAGGTAAAAATGGACGGCGCTAGAAATATGATCCCCTTGGCCGTGGAACGGGGGCTGAGTTCCATGGCGGATGCCTCATTCAGGGAAATGCCGAGAAAGTCATAGTTGTCAGGCCCCGCCGTGCCGGCCACGAGAGTCGGCTCGCCGTTTGTGATCCAAGTTTGATAGCTCGGGCCGATGTCCTCGCTGTCCCCAAAGATCGTCCCCACGATGAATCCGGTGGTGTCGACAGGAATCGAGGCCGAAAAGCTGACCGTGATTTCCCGGACCGGCTCCAGCGAAAAGAGGGTCGGAATCTCCGGTCCTGCGTCCTCGGTAATGCGCAGGCTGCCCGGCACCGCCGCAGCGGGCAACACAAACTCAAGTGTCTCCGTATCAACCGGTGTCGCGACAATGCTCAGGTCATTTAGCAAGACCTCGTAGGCGCTAGTGGTCGTGATCCCCGTCCCGGTGATCGTCACGGTCTCTCCGGCCACGACCACTTCTTTGTCGATGTTATCAAATGTCAGGCTGTAGAGCGGCGGCATGCACAAACAAAGCCCCCCAAGAAGGACAATTGCTGTCAATCTCGACCGGATTTGATCCATCCCACCAGACTCTCAAGCATCGCTCCATATTGCGAGAAGTATTACTTACCTCCTGCATAATATTCACTAATCCCCCAACCGAAATAGATGATCGCATCCCCCAGTGCCACAGAGAACCTCTCAGACAGGCTCCCAAGAAAGGTCAAATCGTGATCGTGACTGGACTACTCCACCAGTTTGAAGCGGACCCCCAGCTCATTTTCCAGCACGGTGATGGCCTTGCGCTCATCGGGTTCGATCAGGCAGAGCGAGGTGCCTGTCTTTCCGGCACGCGCGGTACGCCCCGCCCGGTGGGTGTAATACTGGAACTGGTCCGGCAGTTGGTGGTGGATGACAAAGGCCAGCCCTTCGACATCAATCCCCCGCGCGGCCACATCGGTGGCAATCAGGTAGTTCGTGCGCGCCTTCTTAAAACCACGCATGAGCTTGTCGCGTTCGCGCTGGCTGAGGTCCCCCTGTAGCACACCGACGGACAGGCCCTTCTTTTCCAATTCGAGGCCCAGACGCTGCGCCCCGGCGCGCGTACGGCAGAAAATCAAGCCACGCTCCCCGCCATGCCGCAGCAGATACTGGCAGATGTAGTCGTCCTTATGCTCACGGGCACAGATCACATATTCGTGGCGAATATTCGGATTCACGACCCGCGCTTTCTCGACTTTGATGTGCTTCGCATCCGCGGACATGTTGTCCTCCACCATCTGGCGCACCTTGTCCTGGAAGGTCGCTGAAAACAGCCAGGTGCTGCGGCGGCCCTTGGTTTCCTCAAAAATCCGGCCCAACTCCCGACGGAAGCCCATACTGATCATTTCGTCGGCTTCATCGAGAATGAGATAGCGCACCGCGCCCAGATCCAGTTGGGCGTCCAGCAGGTCCATCAAGCGGCCCGGCGTCGCGACCAGGATCTGGGTGGGACGCTGCAAACGCTTGATTTGATCCTCGATCTGATCGCCGCCGGCCGCCACTTCGACAAAGATCTTTTCTTCGCAATACTTGGTGTAGCGGAAGAGCTGTTTGCCGATCTGCTTGGCCAGCTCGCGCACCGGCGCAATGATCAGGGCCTGGATCGTGGGATTGTCCGGATCGATCCGGGTCAGCAAGGGCAGACCGAATGCGGCGGTCTTCCCCGTACCGGTTTGCGCCTGCGCGATCAGGTCACTGCCCTCCTGGATCAGGAAAGGAATCGCAAGCGTCTGGATTTCCGTGGGTTGCTCGATGCCGAGTGCTTCGATACCGCGGATCAAGTCGGCCGGCACGCCAAGTTGTTGAAAGGTCTGAGTCATGATGGTAAAGTGGTGGCCGCGCCATGCAAAGGCCCGGGTAGCCGGATCACAGTGCAGGCAATGCGGTCAAAGACGAGCGGAATCCGAAGCAGGCGCCAATCGCCCGCACAGGTGTTCCTCAGCATGCATTAACGTTCATTCACGTCCACTTGTCCCAGCGTAGTCTTACACGAAGACGGATTCACGGTTCAAGCGTCGAGCAGCTCGCCCCCTTTGATAAAGCGGCAGAACTCCTTCTTGGTGGCATTCTTGTGCTTGCCGTCTACAGCGGTGGCGCTGGCCATTTCCTTATAGCCGACCGCCAAACGCTCCAGGCGGACGATGCGCAGGTAAAGCGGCTTGCCATCATGGCTGTGCACGGCGGGAGAGGTCTTCCAAATCTGGCCTTGTTGAAGTTTCATCGCGGCAGCCAATCGTAAAAAGAGGAACGCTGCAACCTATGTTGTCCAGCGAAGCAGTCGAAGCCTCGTCGAGACTCCGATCCGTTCAAAGCGACTCGGGCACTGCGCTCGGGTTGGTTCAATCCTTCTTATCGGGAAGGAGGCGGTTGAGGAAATCGACCGGGAGCGGGAAGACGATGGTGGAATTCTTCTCACCCGCGATCTGGTTGAGCGTCTGCAGGTAACGAAGCTGGATGGCTTTTTCCTCACGGGCGAGGATGGCGGCCGCCTCGGTCAGTTTTGCGGCGGCCTGGTGCTCACCTTCGGCATGGATGATCTTGGCGCGGCGATCGCGCTCCGCTTCGGCCTGCCGGGCGATCGCGCGGATCATGTTCTCGTTGAGGTCGACGTGCTTGATTTCGACATTCGACACCTTGATCCCCCAGACGTCGGTCTGCTGGTCGAGAATGCTCTGGATATGGGCGTTCAGCTTATCGCGCTTCGCCAGCATTTCGTCGAGTTCGTGCTGCCCCAAAACGGAACGCAGAGTGGTCTGTGCCAACTGGCTGGTCGCCACGAGGTAGTCTTCGACCTGGATGATCGCTTTCTCCGCATCCACCACCCGGAAGTAGACAACGGCGTTCACCTTGACCGAGACATTGTCACGGGAGATGACGTCCTGGCTGGGAACGTCCATCACGATCGTGCGCAGGCTAACCCGGACGATCCGTTGGACAAAGGGAACGACAATAATCAGCCCCGGCCCCTTCACCTTGTAGAAGCGGCCGAGGAAAAAGATGACCCCGCGCTCATACTCCAGCAGGATACGAAAGGCGTAGATGACCAGCGCCACGGCGATCACGATGAATGCGATAATGAAGTGCTCCATAACTTATTCCTCCTTTTCCACATCGAGAACCAGTCCCGAAACTTTTTTGACCTGCACCCGGTCGCCGACATTCAGCGTCCCGGGGCATTTGGCGCGCCAGAGTTCCCCTTGGATCAGCACCATCGGTTCCCCCTCTCCCGGATCAACAACCTCGGCCATCCGGCCCACCAATGTGGACGAGCCGCTGACAAGCGGTTTCCTGCGCGAGCGCAGCAAGAGATTCAGCACGATGATCATCACACCGGCACTGACCGCCGCCAGTGCGAGTATGACGGGCAGTGCAATACGGAAACCCGGCACATCGGTATCCATCAACATGATGGAACCGATGATAAATGCGACGATCCCACCGCCTCCCAAAAGACCAAAGCTCGGGGTAAAGGCTTCCGCTGCCATCATGCCCAGGCCGAGCAGCATGAGAGCGAGTGCAGAGTAGCTGATCGGCAGCAACTGCAATGCATAGAGGGCAATGAGCAGGCAGATGGAGCCGATGATTCCGCCGGCCCCGATCCCCGGACTGTAAAACTCCAGAATCAGGCCGTAGATCCCGATCAACAACAGGAAGTAGGCCACGCTGGGATTGGTAATCACACGCAAGAATTCAGTGCGCCATCCGGGCTCCACAAGCTGCAAGTCCGCCCCCACGGTGTCGAGCACATGCTCCCCGTCCTTCATCATGACCGTGCGGCCATGGAGCGCTTCGATGAGTGCTGGCGTATCATCGGCGATGAGGTCAATGACATTGAGTTTGTGGGCTTCCACGGCCGTCAAAGTGGCCGCCTCTGTCACTGCCCGCACCGCCCAATCCGCATTGCGTCCGCGCAGTTCGGCCAAGCTACGAATGTAGGCCTGGGCGTCATTCACCACTTTGTTGCGCAACGCGTCCTCCGACGACAGTGGCCGGTCCGGATCGTCGTCCTTATCTGCCTCCTTATCCGCCTCCGGCTTGTCATGGGGCAAGGGCGAGGTCCCGCCGATCTGGATGGGTGTTGCCGCGCCCAGGTTCGTGGCGGGCGCCATGGCCGCGAGATGGCAGGCATACAGGATATAGGTACCGGCGCTGGCCGCGCGACTGCCCTGCGGCGCCACGTACCCAACCACCGGAACCGGCGAGGCCAGGATCCCCTGGATAATCTCACGCATGGATTGGTCGAGCCCGCCGGGCGTATCCATCCGCAGGATAATGACAGCGACGGCATCGGCCTCCGCATCTTCAATCCCCCGGGTGACATAATCGGCGGTCGCGGGCCCGATGGGACCCTCGATTTCAAGCATCCGCAAAACACCCGGCTTCGCAATCAGCGAAACCCCGAGCATTAGGCCCGCCAGAAAAAGCATTCTTGATATCACGTCGTGCCTCCTCCCACCTGCCGGCGACGTTACGAGACCCCTTGCGGGCACCCGCAGACGCCGACATTTACCAATTAAGTAATCCCGATTGCAGCCAGTGTCAACGAAGCAAGGAAGCTCCGCGGCCGTTTATGCCACTTCGAAAAAATTCTGGTATTTTTGCAGAGCTCACTCGGTTCTCTGGCAAGGCGGGTGCCCTCTGTTGGGCTGTGGCCCTGCTGTGGGCAATCAACGCCGCCAGAAAACCGAGTGGACCCGTCCTTGCAGGATGCGCGTAATTTTGGAGTGGTCCGGTCCGCTTCGCGTCCGGTCATGTCGCATCGCTCGGAACGCAGCGTTGCCCGGGGACTCATACGCCCCGGCATCTCCAGATAGAACAAGATAAAGTCGGACAAAAGCCCTGTGCGCTGGCGCGCTGATAGCCGGGTTCGACCCCATCAGAAAGCTTCGATTCCTAATTGCCTAATCTTTTTTACGCATTTTTATTTCATCATTTTTAATGCGTTATTCCAAATGAGCCAAGCAAACAGAGATCGGACAAAACCAACACAAAAACTTCCTCCCGTAATCAAAAAAGGGCTCGAATGCATGAATCTGATTGGGGTTTATTGGTTCTTACAAATCCTCATATTCGTAGCCTTCTCCCTGGCGATAGGAGACACTTCGATCCAAGACCCGTATTTCAAAGATTTCCTAGGCATCCGTTTCATCCTGATAGAAGTGAACTACGCCGGTCTTCCTGCCGTGGTGCTGGGAATGGCAGCCTACTGGCGTCATCACCAGAGAACTCAAAACTGGCTACGCATCCTCCTATCGACGACAACACTCTGGTTGTGTGCACTGGTTGTGAGCTTTTATAACGCGCTGAACTGGGGACAATTTCTCTATGTCGGAAAGTTCATCGAGTGGGACAGCTTGTTATTTTACGCAGCCTCTCCCTGGCACTTACTCGAACACGCCATTCATTTCTCCATTGCCGGCACAATCAGCCTCCTCCTGCTCGGATGTAGTATAAGCGCGGTTTGGGTCTACCTGCCTTCCTGGATCCCAAAACGCGCAGACAAGGGCTCCAAAATCAAGTGGGGCACACTCTTTGTCCTCTGTATCGCATGTACGACGCTTATCTATGAGCCCTTCTCCATCTACCAGATTAGCAGCAGTGAAAGCGGACGCTACCGATTGGGTGGCGCTAAGGAATATAGTGTCACCACTATCGGTGACCACCTGGACTCCCTATTGGACCAGCGAACCGGGCCTTATACGTCATTGGTACGATCCATCAATAAAACAGGACCGATGCCCCGGAGCCAGTCGGTGTCTGCACACAAGGTGGAATTCGATACATATTTAAGCCCCGAAGCATACGGCCAACAAAACCGTCAGATTTTCGAGACCACCCGCGCATATAACGTCATTATCATCGTCATCGAGTCACTACGGGTGGATCAACTCACACAGTGGGGCGGTTCACGTGTGGTCATGCCCCACCTCGAGACACTGGCCCATAAAAGCGCCGTATTCACCCGTCATTTTGCAAGCTCGAGCCACTCGAATTATGCGGATGTCAGCATACTCTCCGGCACGTATCCATTCTGGAGTGAACGCATTCATGTATATCCCGAAGCAACCAGCTACCCCCGGCCAAGGATCTACGACCTTCTCCGCGAATCCGGTTACACCACGTCCATCATTTCCTCTCAAAATGAAAATTGGGGTGGCATGCTGAACTACTACGAAAGTACGAGACTCGATTACCTGTTCCATGCCAACGCGCTGGAATCAGCCAAACCATTTTACAACAACCCCATCAAGCGACATGCCGGAAAGTGCCCGGACACAGTCACCCTGGAAATTGCGACCAATTGGATACGTGCCCAAACACAACCCTTTTTCACCTACATCAATCTACAATCCACGCACTACCCGTATTATTTTCCGGAAACAATGGAACGCCCCTTTGGAAAGGACATGGACGTCTCAGGTTTGAATTTCCTGAACCTGCCTCCGCAACAGATTCCCGACATCTACGACCGATACGCCGACAGCCTGAACTACGTCGACCAACTGCTCGGACGCTTTCTGGACAAGCTCAGCCAGAACGGGCAGCTCAAGGACTCTATTGTCATCATCAGCGGCGACACCGCACAAGCCTTCGGAGAACATGGCTTTACCGGCCATGCGAGCAAACTTTACAACGAAGTCGTACAGACGCCGCTCATCATTTACAAACCGGATCAGGCACCCGCTACTTATGAGGGCCTGAGCCATCACACCGACATCGCACCAATGATTCTCAGCCTGCTCGGACTTCCGCCCTATCCGGGCTTCCAAGGACACAGCTTGCTGGAGGGGGATAAGCGCGAATGGGCCCCCTTGGTTTGCCAATCACCGGCGATGAAGCAAGTCGCATTGGTGACTTCCAAGTATAAACTATTCTATGACTTCAGCAGAGGAACCTACCAGCTATTCGACACAAGTCGCGACCCCGGAGAACTCGACGACTTATATGCTGCGGCATTCAAGAAGCCGGAGATTCAAATACTGCAAGACACCCTGCTGTTCTGGGCAGAGCAACAAATCCGTTACTACGGAGATCGAACACGGCATACTTCACACTTTGCGCCGAAATTTAAGTCGCCTGACATGGTTCAACCGGCATCCCCTCTCCGTGGCCATGTCAAGGCCCACTAACAGACCCACGACACAAGCAGATTCTGCACCTAAACTTGCCTAAAACAAGGATCGGGATACACTAATTCCGGAGGTGTTTCATGAACCAACCTACACAATCAGGAAAAAGAAAAAAGGCGCTGAGGTTTGTGCTCACACTGCTGATTATCGGCGTCCTACTCTACTTAGGGCAAGTGCTCTATTTGCTTCGGGGCAACTCTCCAAGGGGATTTGTTCTGCCTGACGGTGACATTGCCGCAGGAAAAGCTGCATTCGTGGAGCTGGGCTGCGTCCAGTGCCACACAGTCCGTGGTGTCACCCTACCTGAAACGGAAGGCATCCCACCCGAAAACATCATCGCACTCGGCGGCAAGCAACATATCGCCAAGACCTATGGCCAGTTGGTCACGGCAGTCATGCACCCGTCTGCCAATCTCTACGCCGAAGAGGGCCGCTATCTCGACACGGAAGGACGTTCCATGATGCCCGACTACAAGTCGAAGATGACCGTCGAACAGTTGGTGGACATCGTTTCATTCCTGCAAGAACACTATGATGTGTTTGTGCCGGACTACGACCCCCAGTACTTCTACACGCCTTACGATTACGGCGCACCGTCACCGTACTGAACATCCGTCCGTCCAGCGAAGCCCGTCTTCCTCGAAGGATTTGACAAACGCGACCCGCCCGCGCTGGTCGCAGCAGTCATAGTGTCCGAAGTCATTCAGCCAAACGAACACGCCGGACAGAACTGGAACGAATTCCGATGTATCAAGGGACGATATTCTGGTTGAGGTGAAGTATGTTCTCCGGATCGTATTTCCGCTTAATCTCGCGCAAGCGCTTGTAGTTGACGCCATAGGCGGATTCGACCCGGCCACCCTCTTCTTCCGTCATGAAGTTCACATAGGCCCCTTCGGAGGCATAGGGCTTGGAGGCGGCAAAAAAGTCACGTGCCCAGACGATACAACGCGCGTCCTCCTTCGGATCGTCCCAACGCCCGTGCACATTGAGCACATAATTGGCATCACGGCTACTATAGGCCATCGCTGCGGGCGACACCTTGTTGGCCACCCCGGAAATCAGCCCGACAAAGATCTCGCATTGAACGGTGGGTAGTTTCCCGGCATATTCAATAATGCAATCGATCGCTTCCGGGACCATTTCAATGAAGTTATGGGATTTCCAGTAATTGCGCGCTCCGGGGGTCAACAAGGGATCGAAGGCCTGTTGCCAGTCCACGAAAGCCTGGACCCCGACATGCTCGCCCACCGCATCACCAAAGGAGCGTATCCGCTCGAGCTCTCCCATGCCGGAGGCCTCGTCACCGGTATGACAGAGCGCCATCACCACCACGTTCTGGCCGTGGACCGATTCCGGGAGAAAAGGCAGCGGCGGCGCTTTTCTGAGGACACACCAAACATTGGTTTCCAGCGGCATGCGTTGAGTGTTTGCGAAATGGGCCGTTAAGACCTGTTTCGCTTGCCTGAAAGGGAAAACAACGAGTCCCGCCAAAACCTCAGGACCAACCGGATAGCAGAGAAACTCAAAGGCCGTGACGACGCCGAAGTTGCCGCCCCCACCGCGCACCGCCCAGAACAGGTCGGGATGCTCCGTCTCGCTCGCACACACACGCTTGCCCTCAACCGTGACCAGTTCAATGGAAATGAGGCTGTCGATCGTCATACCGAAGCGCCGGGTGAGCCAGCCAAAGCCGCCCCCGAGCGTCAGGCCCGCGATACCGGTGGTCGAGTTGATCCCGGTCGGAACCGCCAGGCCATGAACCTGGGTCGCGGCATCCACATCGCCCAGGGTCGCCCCCGGCTGTACCAGTGCACGGCGTGCCTTCGGATCGACCTCGACCTCCTTCATTAATGAAAAGTCGATGACCAAGCCATCTTCGCAAATCGAGTTTCCGGCAATATTGTGGCCCGCCCCCCGGACGGAGACTTCGAGGTCATGCGCCTGACTGAAGCGCAGGCATGCCTGTACATCTTCAGTGCTGCGACACTGGACGATAGCCGCCGGTCGCTTATCAATCATGGCATTCCAAATTTGACGAACTTCGTCGTAGGTCGGATCAACGGGAAGGATCACGTTCCCGGTCAGCTCGGATTGCAGAGCCACATAGTCGGTAGCAGCCAAGGTTGTCATGGGTAAGAGTTGGTAGATGTAGGATTGGAGCGCGGCGCGATACACCAGCGAAGCAATAAATGGTAAGAGAAAAACGGCCCCTGTCAAAAGCGCTCTACAAGACGCGACATAAACCCGTCCGCCCCCAAGTCAACACGAGCACACGCTAAGGGAATTCCCCTTGCAAACCGGGAGTCCACGCCCTATGAAAGACTGCATCAGTTCACGCAGCCCGTAATCGAGCACAAGCCCCTCACCGAAGCCACTAGCCACTTTAGCATGCCCACGGATCACGAATGCCATTGGTCCGCTCCGATCGCACTGGTCTGGACCGGATTTCTGCTGCTGGGCATTCCGCTCATCAGCCTGTGGACTGCGCCGGCCCTGGTTCATCAACTCGTAGCGAAGACCGGTCAGCCCCCGACTCTGGAGCTGCAATTCAGGACAACGGGCACCCTGTTTGGCATGCTGGTTATTGCCGCCCTGATCTTCCCCCTCTGGGTCAGGCCCATGTTCGGACTACGGATGCGCATGTTGCTGTACACCCTACTGGCCGAAAGCATCGTGCTCTGCATCGTATGGATCATGGATCCGATCGACCGCTGGTTCTGGACGGAGGCATCCAACCTGACCTTCTTCTCTGCGGTCGTCCTCGTGCTCTGCGCCACCGGTGCGGCCGTCAACCTCTTTGCCCAGCGCATATGGGAACCTCACAACCGGCTGCTCCATGGCCTGTGGGCCGTCTTCTCCGCAGCCTTCCTGCTGGCGGCAGCCGACGAATATTTCCGGATCCATGAGCGTCTGGGCCCGTACTTGAAAGTCGCCCATGGGCAGGACCTCATCACGGCGGGCTATGCGGTCGGTGCCCTCGGCGCAGTTGCCGCCGCCTGCTGGGCCCTCCGCCAAGGCGTCTTCCACTGGAAGAACCATCTGCCCCGTCTTCTGGTCGCCGGAGTCCTCGCCCTGGGAAGCGCGATGCTCCTCGATACATTTGATTTCGTACTCGCGCCCTGGATTGGCGCGAATGCTTCGAAGTACTGGTGCAATTCGATCGAGGAGACCCTTGAGTTCACCGCTGCCAGCCTGTTCTGCTGCGCCACATGGGTGGGCGTGGTGGAGGGCAAGGAAGGCTGCATCCTCAAGCTAGCCAAACAGATGCAGCCACAACTCCGGCCCATGCGTTTCGCCCAAGCGGCTTACCTGCTTCTTTGCCTGTGTCTTCTCGGAGGACTTGCATGGCTCCGGATCCATTACGACCGCATCGACCACGTCCTCCTGTATCAGAAAGATAACTACACCATACAGGTTTTTGCCGATACGGATGACGGTCTCGACCAGCCCGACGGCCTTACCTACAATGCCGACTACGGGCTGATCGTCTGCAACGAGGGAACGGGTGATTTGCTGGTTTTTGATGCAGAAGGCAACGGCAAGGTATTCATCGAAGCCCAAACCGGACTGTCCTCGCCTGAGGATGTCGCCGTCTACGGGGAAGGCTTTTTCGTCAGCGACGACGCGAACCACCGCATCCTGAACTACCCGAGTCCGGAGCTCAGGCCGGTCGTGGTCGAAGCAACCGAACTACTCTCCCCCGAAGGCCTCGCGCTCGACGCACAGAACCGGCTCTATGTCGCCGATGAAAAACTCTCGCTCATCTACCGTCTGGACGGCGCGATACAGACCACAATCGTCTCCGCCGAGGACGGACTCAAGAGCCCCGAAGAAATCGTCCTCGATTCCGCAGGGAACCTCTATATCAGCGACGAAGCGGCACACGCGATTTTCAGGGCAACTCCCAGCGGAACGGTTGACGCCTTTGCCACCGCCAACGACGGCTTGATCAACCCGGAAGGCATAAGCCTCCACCAAGGCTGGCTGTACGTGACGGACTCCTCCACAGGATCGGTGTTTCGATTCGACATGGAGGGCAAGGTGGAACTGCTGATGTGTTTCAGCCCCAAATACCAGAATCTAGCCGGTATTGCATTTGACGAAATGGGCAGGCTCTACCTGGTCGCCAGCAACCCCGACAGCAAGGATGCCACAATCTTCCAAGTTAGCCTGAACTCCAGGTCAACTGGGGAGCTAAAAAACTAGTCGGACTCAAGACGGCTCCAGATCCGGTCTTTCAACTCACTGCGCTCGTACTTGAGCTTTTCGACTTCCTCATCAGAGACCGCTTGCTGGCGTTCCTCGATCTTATGGATTGACCGGTCCAGTTCGTCGTGCCGGTCGACCAGCGCGGCAAATTCGGAATCGGACTGGCAGAGTCGGGCCAGTTTGCTGCGATGTTGGGGAAACTCGTGCTCGATATTATGTGGTTCGATAATCATGGCGCGTATGGATTGAGGTTAGGCAGATTTTGGCTGAGCGTGAATCACACTCCAGCGACAATCAAAATATACACCAATCACAGGCATACGCAACGGACTTTCCTGCTTGTTGTCCCCCATCGACCGATTGCCGCGCCCCGGAAGACACGAAACAGCGGGAAGGTTTCCCTGCCGCTGTAGTCGAGGAAATCAGCTCAACCAATCCAGAAGTGCCGTGACAACGAAAAGCCGGAAATCGTCTCGACTGGGCTCACTCCCCAAAATCCGTACAAGTGTAGCGGTACACCCGAATCGAATCGGACCAATAATCCGAAGGGAGTCCCGCCTTGTGCATGAGTGCCTGCAGGAATTGTTCGCGATGAGGCAGCGACTCCCAGACGGCAGGAAGAAAAGTGCCCCGGTACGCGCCCTCTTCGATCAGGATTCCGTCCACTCCGGGACGAAGTTGGCGAAGCAGGTCGGAACGGCCAGTCACCTCCATTGGAATGGTGGGATTCAGCACGGCGATATGAATCCTCAGCTCGGGCAGCTCTCTGGCGTCGAGCGGTTCGAAACGGGGATCCTTGAAGGCCGCATCGCAGGCACGTTGCGCCACCTCATCGATCAAGGGACGGGAGGCCTCGAAGCCGCCGATGCAACCGCGAAGCTGGTCCCGGATCTTCAAGGTGACAAAACAGGCCCGATGCTCCATCAGCGCATCCGGATAGCGATGCAGCGGCGGATGCTGGTAAACTTCGCCGGCCAAGCGTGCTTGAATTGCCTCACGCGCCGTATGAAGCAGACAAACCTGCTCTTGCGGGGTATAGGCTTCCTGTTCGGACGTTTGCATCGCTTCAGTCTAGGCTCCAAGCCCCGTACCCGACCACACGTGAACGATCGCCCGCGGTATCCCCCGAGTTACGGAGGTCGAGCGTATGGACCGTCAGGCCTTGTTTGTCCGCCTCGCAGAGCAAGCCGTTCAGCGCACGCGCACCGCAGGCATCTGCGGGCCCGATGTGCACAAAGTCGAGATCTTTGATTCTACGGCAGGTTTCCGCATCCAATGCCTGCGCCGTTTCGTAATCCAGGTAATGGCTCAAGTCCGTACTCACAAGCACCAGGCTGTGCGCATCCCAAAGCAAATGAATCACTTCGGCAACTTGCTCCGGAGTCGCCGAGCCCACAACCAGCGGAACAATGCGAAAGTCCTGCAAGGCCATTTGCAGGAAAGGCAACTCGACCTCCAGGCAATGCTCACGAAAATGCGCCCCCTCCAACAGCTGCACTTGCGGGAGCGAGCGGATGCGATCAATCGCCTCGGAGTCCACCGGCACGGTACCAAGTGGCGTCCGGAATGCTTCGAAACCACTGTAAGCGAGCCCTTCGAAAGAAAGGTGGTGAGAAGGACCGAGCAAAACGACGCGGCTGATTTCCTTTCCGGTTTCAGCGAGCAAGCGGAAGGCGGTGCCGGCGACGGGCC
This sequence comes from Coraliomargarita parva, assembly GCF_027257905.1. NCBI lineage: Bacteria > Pseudomonadati > Verrucomicrobiota > Opitutia > Puniceicoccales > Coraliomargaritaceae > Coraliomargarita > Coraliomargarita parva. The sequence goes on along the minus strand of NZ_JAPZEI010000007.1, from coordinate 166,466 downwards.
CGGAATAGGGATAGCCCGCATGCGGAACGATGAGTGCCCGGGGTGTCCCCAGCGCCTCATAAACAGGCGTTGCCGACATGTAGTCACGAACCTCCTCCCGGAGTTGGTTGGTATCCTCCGGATAAAACATTCCGGCGACCGCCGGTGGCCTGGAATCGCGCACAATCATCAGCTTAAATTTATCTACAAATGCACCCACTGGCAAGTTGGTTGATAAATTGACTGAGCCCTCGGACGGCAGTATTGTAGGTGGATGAGCCGAGTGGAACAGGCCGACTACCCCGGACGCTATTGGGAGCCGCTGGAGGACGGACGCATCCGTTGCCGGCTGTGTCCGCGTGACTGCAAACTTAAGGACGGACAGCGCGGAATGTGCTTTATTCGCCAGCGTCGCGGCGACCAGATCATACTGACCAGCTACGGCCGTTCCAGCGGGTTCTGTATCGACCCGATTGAAAAGAAACCGCTCAACCACTTCCTGCCGGGCACACCGGTCCTCTCCTTTGGTACGGCCGGCTGCAATCTGGCCTGCAAGTTTTGCCAGAATTGGGATATCAGCAAATCCCGCGAATGGGATACCATCTGTGACCAGGCAAGCCCCGAAGCTATCGCCGAGGCCGCGGAACTGCATAACTGCCGCAGCGTCGCCTTCACCTACAACGACCCGGTCATCTTTTGCGAATATGCCATGGATGTGGCCGATGCCTGCCATGCGCGCGGCATCCGTGCCGTCGCGGTCACGGCCGGCTACATCTGCGCGGAACCACGCAAGGACTTGTATGCCCACATGGACGCGGCCAATGTCGACCTGAAAGCCTTCACGGAAGACTTTTACTGGAAGGTCACCGGGGCACACCTGGATCCGGTATTAGAGACCATCGAATATATCCACAAAGAAACCAATGTTTGGATGGAGCTCACCACCCTGCTCATCCCCGGACTCAACGATTCAAGCCGGGAAATCGAGGAAATGACGCGCTGGGTCGTGGACAAGCTCGGTCCGGACGTACCGATGCACTTCACCGCCTTTCACCCCGACTGGAAGATGCGCGACCGCCCCCCCACTCCGGCCGAAACCTTGAGTCGTGCTCGGGAAATAGCGCTGAAAAACGGCGTGCACTTTGCCTATACCGGCAATGTCCACGACTCGCACGGCGGCAGCACAATCTGCCCGTCCTGCCACCAAGCCGTGGTCGTTCGCGACTGGTACCAAATCCGCGAATATAACCTGACCGACGACGGATCCTGCCGCTTCTGCGGTCATCCCTGCGCCGGAGTCTTCGAAGGGCCTTGCGGGACATGGGGCGCACGACGCCAGCCCATTCGCCTGACAGCATAGGAGATATTACTTCGGCAACCAGGAACGGTTCGCGGCCACAAAGCGGTAGCCTAGATCCATGAGCCAGCGAAAGAGAGGAAATCCCTCATAGAGAACCAGCAGACGCGGATACCTGCCGGCAATGGACAGCGTGCGCAGGACTGCATGCGCCCCGGAAAAGACAGTCCCGTCCGGCAGAACCAACTGCACCGCCCGACGGCAAGCCGCCACGCTCAACTGCGGAAAGTCCTCCAAGGCATCCTGGTAAGGACGATAGCTGACCGCGTCTCCGGTCAACCGGTGCCATCGCTCAATCCATTTCGCACAGAACTCACAATCCCCGTCCCAAAGCATCACGGGGCATGTCGATTGCTGCTTCGTCATGGAATCATTCATTCTATATGACTCCAAGAAACATGCCCCAACCTGCTTCCGAGGCAAATCTTTGCCGCGATGTTATCACGGTTGAAATATCCTCCACCACTACCGGCTCCAGGCCGACTGGCACTGGTGGCTGCGGATCGTGGCCGCTGCCGTATCAATACTCCGAATAGGTCGCCTGCCAGAAGACGGAAGATTCCGCCCCCGGGGCCAGACGGATCCCGAGCACTCCGGAACCATGCGGGTCCCCATACAATAAGGAGTCACGATAGCTCATCGGCTTGTAGCGCTGGGACAACAGCTCATCACTCGTGTTTGAAACAAGACTGTCCCAGCCGGCATCGAGTCCACCTTGACTCGCCAAAGCCTGCCATAGAACGAACGTTGCCTGCGACATGGTACCATCAAATGGAAGCTCCAAAACCCACACGGGTTCCACATCTTGCGGATGGTAGCGTCGAAACAACTTCAGACCAGGCGCTGAATCCGCGATCAAAGGGTCTGTCTGCATCAAGATCTCAGTATAACTGTCCCTGCCATCCTGATCCGGATCAAGGTAGCCATCCGCTTCAATCGTTGCATCAGGGACATATTGTTGAAGTGCAGTCAGGTGCTCGTGGGTCGAGTCTTCAACCCAGGCAACGGTACGTGTTCGCATTCCCGTAGAAGTGGGATATTGTGCATTCGAATAATCGACCGCAAAAACCACACTGGGCGAAGCGTCCGGTTCAGCGGAAGCCCCCGGCAACCAATCCGTCAAAAAACTGACCGGCACGGAAATCATCCGATCATAGGGCGCAAATTCTAACAGAGGCCCGCGAAACCAAGAATAGATAAAATCGTCACCTTCATTGAGAACATTCAAGTTGTCCGCCCATTCGCTTTCGACGTATCCCTTCAAAGGCGCCTCCAAATCCTCCGTGGCTCCGGTGCGGAGCAAGGACACGTAGAGGGTCTCGCCGTCACGCGTATCATAACGACTGCTGCCAAAAACAAGATTCGCAGGGCTTGCAACCGGATGCGACTGACACTCGGCAAAACGCGCAAGCTTGGTCCATTGATACTCTCCGACCGAATCCGTGCCGTCAGTGGTTCCCAGTTCCAAATCAAAATCTCCGAAGATCCAGACGCTTCCATCGCCAGACAGAACGCCCTGAGCCTTAGCATCCGCCCAGATTTCAAGACGCTGCCCCATCGAAGCGCTCAAGTAATCCCCCTTCTCGGAGAAGACCCCGACAGAAAATGTTTCGTCGCGTTCCGCATCCCAAAAATATCCCACAGCAAAGATACGATTGTCCTTCAGTACAGCCATTGCCGTTATATTGTTAACAATGACACCTGAATTCTCGCCTAAGCGGAATGGATCCGTCGTACCCGTTTCCGGTTTTTGCTGAACATACAGCTCCCCCCCGCTTCCCAAATCTTCCAGCAGTACCAAGGCACCGTCTTCACGAAAGCATACCTTAGCAAACTCCGACGGAGGCAGATTGAAAGAAGATAACCAATCCGGTGTCCCCTTACTGAGATTCATTCGAAAAAGCCCCATTTCCGACTCTGTGGACTGCACTCGGAAATCACCTGCCACATACACCTCCATGCCATCCGGTGATAGCGCGAAAGCGTTAATTCCGTTAAAAGATCGCGGCGATTGCAGGGCCGACGTGGACCACGTGGGCACCACCTCTCCTGAAGACCTGACGATGGCTAAGTTCAGACGAGACAAACCATCCACTTGAGAGAAGTCTCCCCCCAACAGTACATCGCCTCCCGGCAGAAGCTGTAGGGCGGTCACGATGCCGTTCGCACCAGGTACAGCCGAGAGACCACGACGATTTTTAAGAAAATCCGGATCCAAGGATCCATCTCGATTGAGACGGGCATAATTCCCCACCTCAACCTCCATATAGTGGCTAAAATCCCCCGCAACAAAGAGGTCGCCGTCTTCCAACCGCTCGATCGCATAAATCACAGGCAGACTGCCATCCTCTTTCGAAAATCCACCGACAATATTAAAGGAAGTATCCCGCTCACCATCCAGAAAGAGTCGTTCGAGGGGTTGCTTGCCTCCGGAACGGGAAAACCCACTGCCACCAACCCAGATGCAATCACGGTCAAAAGCCAGTGCCCGGATCGGATAATTACTATAAAACTGAATCCCCGAATCGAAATAGAACCTCCGGCTTAAGTCAGTGGATCGATCCAGGCTCTGAAGATCCACGGTGACATCAAATGCAGCACCACTCTCAATATCATATCCACGCACACTGAGGATTGTTGCGTTAAAATCACGCAGATCGAGTCCGGCCAAGTAACTCGCGCTGGTCGTACCGGAAAAACCATCCAGATCGACCGCGAACTCGTAAAACGCATATGGAAGATTCACCGAACCGTTGTTATCCCAAGCCAACTCAAATCTCCCATTGGTCCACCATTGGTACAAGAGTGGCTCGTAGTCGACGCGGATAGTTTGCCCGGGAAACTTCACTTCCAGGTAGAGAGCCCTGTAGCGCCCGAATCCCAGATAGGTGTCTGTAATGCCAAAGTAGCCATCCACCCTCGTTCCGGAATAGAGAGTACCCAGATAGTCATTCTCATTTGCAGCGACCTCCGTGACCTCGCCACTGAAAGCATAGTGAAACTCTTCCGCCGAAAGGGGACTTAAAGAGAAAACCAGAGCGAGAATAACAAACGTCCGAGACATGAGGTGCTTGATCTTCTGATTGAACGGAACCGGCTCAAGCTATTTCAGCGTTAATTATCCCGACTTCTCCAAATGCGGGAAAGAGAAATAGTCAACCGATCGATGTCTACGCCGGCTTCGTCAAAATGCCTCCCACCAGGCGCGCGCATGTCTACTGCACGGCCTGCGAATCATCGAGCACCACGCTGACCGTTCGCCCGGCGACCAATGCGAGCCCCTCGGGCACCTCGTCGAGGCTGATCCGGATCGGGACCCGTTGTGCAAGGCGCACCCAGCTGAAGGTCGGATTGACGTCCGGCAACAGCGTACCCGCGGAGGTCTGGTACTCGCGGTCCGTGATTCCGGCCGCCAGACCGTTGACATGCCCGCGGATCATGCGCTTCTCCCCCATCACCCGGATATGCGCCGGCATACCGATTTCGATCTGCCGTAGCTTGGTCTCTTCAAAATAGCCGACCACATAAAAGCTGTCGGTATCCACCAGCGGCAGGACAGCCTGGCCTGCCGTCGCATAAACACCCGGACGCAGCGTCAGGTTCGTCACGATCCCGTTGACCGGTGAGTAGACATCCGAACGCTCAAGATTGAGCCGGGCCAGTGCACAATCCGCTGCGGCGAGTTCATACCGGGCCTGCGCCTGTTCCGCCTCAGCCATGCGGCGGTCCTGCTCCAACTGGGAAACCGACCCCGAATCCAGGTCCTTGTAACGCTTGTACTCGCGTGCGGCCGCATCGCGCTCCGACTCCGCGCGGTCGAGCGTGGCTTCCGCTTGTGCCAGGGCATTTTCCAGGCGCTCTTTGTCGATCGAGAAAAGAAGATCTCCCTGGTGGACGACTTGATTGTCCCGGACATAGACAGCCTCCACCCGTCCGGAAACATCCGCCGCCAAGGGCACCACATCCGCCCGAATCTTACCGTCGCGCGTCTGCGGCGCATAGGTGTAATAATCATACAAGCGCCATACGACGAGCGCAGCGAAACAAGCGAGCACCCCGGTCAGCAGGAATTTAAAGATCAGAATAATACGTGCTTTGTTCATACTAATGGACCGCAGTGAAGATTTTCAGCATCTCAAAGGACGCGCCAGTGAAGAGGAAAAACAGCGAGATATCGAAGAGAGGACGGTGCCAGACCAACTGGTAGAACCCGACCCGCTCAAGAACGCGGGACAAAAGCACCCGGGTCGCCAGGGCGACCAGCATGCAAAGCAACAAGGGGGAGAAAAACACTCCCGAAATATCGATTTCAGTCATCATGGTACGGGCCTCCAGGCTTCGGAAAATTCAAACAAGACAAGGCGCAAGCTCACCAGGCTGCGCAGGAAAGGATCACGGGCCGAGCGGATGCCCAGCCCCCAGGCAGTCGAAAGGGTCTCGTCAATCCGGGCCCTCAAGCGATCTGTAAAAGCCGACTGGTTCAGCTCCGTGCGAAAAGCCGCGAGCAGGCGCTCCAGCGACTTTCTTAATTCCCCTTCCGTCCGGTTGCCGTAATACCGCAAATCAGCCACGCAGGCACCCGCACGCATGCCCCGCATGATACGCTGCCCTTGCTCGGGATCGGCCGTACCCGACATACGCTCGGCCAGCAAGCCGATGCGGTTGAGGGACCGGTTCAGGTAGGAATCGCGTTCTCGTGGGGTCGAGTGTCGGGTCAACCTGGCGATATCGCGGCGCCCGGTCCAGAGCAAACGTTCCACGGCATGCTTCGCCCCCATTGAACGAACCAGTTTCACGCACGTAAATGCCACGAAGACACCGACAAGATTGGCCACGCAGGCATCGAGGAAGACATCGAATGAATAGGGAGCGTAGCTTCGCTGGAAATTGATACTGCTAAACGCGATCGCGGTGATCAGTATCCCGATCGGGTTCTTTGCCGTCCATGCCCCCGCAGGGAAGATGAAGAGAGCCATGACAAATGCAAAGCTGGTCAGGTCCTTGGCCAGGGGAAGGAGCCCGTAACTCATGATTCCCGCAGCAGCCAAGGCAATGACGACGATTCGTCCGGTGGCAAGAATCGCCAGGTCCGCCACGTCACTGCCTCCGCAGAATGCGAGGATAACCACCGCCTGAAACAGCATCAGACTGCCGGAAGACCATCCGGTGGCCGCCCAGAACAAAGCGAGTAGCGTAAAGGTCAGCAGGCAGCCAAGAAAAACACGCGTGGCCAGGTACACATCGGGGCGCAAGGTGAATGTCCTCGCAAGCTTGACCTCTTTCGCAAGCTCCGAAGGCAAGGCTTCCTTGTGGGTGTAGGCCCGTTCAAACCGGCGTATTTCGGCCCATGTATTCAGGGTCGACTCCGACATTTCGGCCAGGTTTTCCTGTACCAGTCGCCGCCACTCCGGCGCGTCGCCCGGCTCCGGTTCGAGCTCCATGATCCGGTCCGGCAGGCTGCGGTCGGCCGGTCGGCCGGCATGGGCACTCCGGGCGGCATCACCGAGCGGCTTGCGCAAGGCCGCCTGCAAGCGGGGTCCGGCATCCGCGACCCGAGAGGCAATGCCGTACAGCAGGGGAACAAGGTGCAGCAGTCTTGCCTGCAGACAGAACGCGGTACGCCGTTCCTTCCGTGTCACAAGCGGGTCATAGCGTAGTTGGCTGGCCAATACAGACAAGGAACTGATGTCCCCGAGCACCCGGATCCGGTCCTGCGTGGCTGCGGCATCCGCCTGCCTCCCGGAAAAGGCTTCGTCGATCCACCGTTCCATGTCTTTCAGCCATCCGCCCATACGGGTTCGAACCGTCGGCCCGAGCGAACGCGGCATGAGTATGCTGTCCACCACCGTACAGCAGAGAATTGCCAGTCCAATCTCACACGAACGGGTCACCATCTGGTCAAATAGCGTATCCGGAGCATCCACCGCCGGGACCGCAATAATCATCAGCGTGATCCCCATCAGTTGAATGCCATAGCTTCTCGGTGTGCGGTCCAGCAACGAGGCGCCGAAGGCGGCCGAAGCGACCAAACCGACACACGCCAGCATCAGCACCGGCGCCTGCGAGAGAAAGGACGCAAGCGTTAATGAGACCACGCCGGCGCAGAGCGTTCCGCAGAAGCGGTATACCGCCTTCGAGCGCATCGCGCCACTCATGGGGTTCATCACAACGCAACAGGTCACGACCGTCCAATAGGTTTGAGCCAAACCCATACGCGCCGAAATGACATAGGCCAGCATGATGGCCAGATACAATTTGAGCGCAAACAGCCAATGCGAAGGATGCAATTTCATGGATTAGGCCTCTTTACCTGACTCGAGGTAGGCCAGACTGCGCTCCTCCAAAAGACGAAGCACTCGAGTCACCGTCGCCACTTCGCCGGCGGTCAAATCTCCCAGCAGTTCCTTGCGTAAAGCCTGTAAGCGCGCCTCTGCCTGACGCGCCATCTCCTCCCCGTCCGGAAGCAGGTTGATGAACTTGCAACGCCGGTCTTCCGACGATTCGCTGCGGCTCAAGAGCCCGGCCGTTTCGCCTTGGTCCAGCAAATGTACCATTGCCGCGGCATTGATCCCCATCTCACGAGCCAGAATTTTTTGGTGCACATCCGGGCCGAGCCGGGAGACCAAAAGAACGACCAGAGTCAACGAGGTCGATGCTTCCCGAACACCCATCGCATGCTCGGCCGCCTGTATCCAGGCGCGGCGGACCGGCGGGATCGCTGTCGTCAGCTTGTACAGGGCCTCGGGTGCCGCTTTTCTATGCATCGGTGTTTCTTTCATCGTCTTTCGGTCAAGCGGATTACTCGGCCGCGGTAATAGTTCAATATCAAACTATTTATTTTTGAATCATATTCAAGTCGACAGACAAGTTCCAAGCGTCGCGAAGCAACCAGCAGACGGCCTACAGGGCCTCGGGTGGCCAATAGGATCGACTTGCCACACAGAAATCCCTCAAAATATCCGGTATGGCCGTGGACCTTATCATCACCACCTTCGGGGCATTCCGCGGACGCAGTCGCAACGGCTCCGACACGCTGGGGCAGGCCCTGGTCCGCAAAGGCGATCCTCGCCTGCGGGTTCTGGATTTACCGGTCCTCTGGGGCGTGGTCGAGAGCCAGCTTTTGCCAGCAATCGCCGAAATTCAACCTCGCGTGGTGCTGGGATTAGGCGAAGGCGAAGCAAATGCGGTTCGGTTTGAGACCGTAGCCGTCAACCGGCGCGAGGGTCTGGACGAACGCAACACGGAACCGGAACATCCCCGCATTGATGCGTCCGGACCAGAGCGCCTCCAGTCACGCTGGCCCGTTTCAACGGAAACGCTGCTCGCGCGGTGCCCTGCAATCACAATCAGCCGGGATGCCGGAAGCTTTCTCTGTAACAATACGCTCTACCGATCCTTGCAAAGTCCTGTTTCATTCGCCGCCTTCCTGCACCTGCCACCGCAGGGAACAAGCAGGAATGAGGACTATTTGGAACTGTACCTCGCCATCCTCCAGTCGCTGATAGACTGTAGCCGCGTCCTAGAAACCGAGCGTGTTTAGAACCGCATTCCATTGCTGGATTCTCGTTCTCTGCGACTCGAAGAGCCCGGCCGGCGAATCCAGCAGGCGGATCGACTCGATCGTATCTCCCTTCCGAATACGTTCCAGCACGTCCTTGCCCGATACCACTCTCCCGAAGACGGTATGCCTGCCATCGAGAAATTCGGTCGCGGCGAGCGTTATAAAGAACTGGCTGCCATTGGTATCCGGTCCTGAATTCGCCATCGAAAGGATGCCGGCCCGGTCATGGCTCAGTGTCCGGACGATTTCATTTTCAAACTGGTAGCCCGGGCCGCCTCGCCCCGTTCCGGTGGGATCTCCGCCCTGCACCACAAACTTGGGCACGACCCGGTGGAAGGTCAGGCCGTCATAATAGCCGCGCAAGGCGAGGTTCAAGAAACTGGCCACGGTAACCGGCGTTTTCTCCGCATAGAGCTGCAGGACGATGTCGCCCTGGGAAGTCGTCATCACGGCTCGCAGAATACCCGCTTGCGGGTCCGGGATCGAGACCAGGCCTTCTCCTGCGGAACGTCCGCCTTGAGGACTGCCGCAAGCGGCAATGAACAGCACAGTGAAGAGCGACAACAGACTGACAGAAAGAAAACGCATGCGCCAAGCTTCCTTGCGAAGGACCCAACTGACAAGCCCGTAAGCAACTACAGTTCCCGATTGAACTCATCCCGGGAGTGCACTAGGAAGCGGGTCATGAAACTCGTATTCACCGTGCTCCTCTGCTCGATCCTATCGGCGATCGCAGGCTATGTCATCGGCCTGAAGCACAAACCGGAGTGGCCGCTCCCGAACAAAGCAGTGTCGGACAAACCGGACACGGGTACGCCGGAACCTTTGCCCGATTTTGACTGGAACGCCGAAGCGCCCCCTGCCCCAGTACCAACTCCCGACATCGAACCTGAACCGGCGGCGAAACCGGACTACGCGGCGCGCGCCGTCCTCTCCATTCAAAAACTGACAGACAAGCAAGGGCGTGAAATACGAGCCACGATTCTCTCCGTCAAGGAGGGCACGGTCGCCATACGCAGGGAAGACGGCTTAAGCGCGAGCTTCCCGCTCAGCCTCCTGAGCGAGGAGGATGCCGATTTCTGTCGCTATCTCGAAGCCCAGTCACAACCCGAACCCACAGCAGAGGAAACGATTGATTGGGACGCGATCTTCGGCGACTAGAAGTACAGCCCTGGACCATGCCCCCGCCTGCCATGCCTGCCCTCCTAACCAGCATCTCTCATCTGGCACGCGAAACCCTCCGCGAACTCTTCACCCTGAGCGACCGGAAACGTCCCCCCGGCCTCTTGATCATGGCGACAATAGCCATGGGCCTACCGGTCCTGATTGGCAGTGCATGCGGCGCCTTCGCCACCAGCAGCATGGGTTGCATGGGGGGGATGGTCATTCTTTATTTACGGCCCAGAACCTCTTTCGCTGTTCGTCTGCGCAGCCTTCTGCTGGCGTCATCCGGATTCATCCTGAGCTTCACCCTCGGGCTGGTCTCCAACTATGACCCGCTGGTCTCCACCCTGACACTCGCGGCAACCGCCTTTATGGCCGCCCTGATCTGCCGCAGCAACGCGGTGCTCCCCCCGGCCAGCTTTTTCTTCGTGCTGGTGGCATGCGTCGCGCGGGCCATTCCTTTCGATCCGGCACTCATACTCACGCGAGCCGCCGTGTTATCCGCGGGTTGCTTCGGCGCACTGTGCCTCGGTCTGGTCTTCTCCATACTCCGTCCCGCCACCGCGGCCGAATTAAGCGATGCGCCTGTCACCGACAAACCGCAATTCCTGGATGCACTGGTGGAGTCCGCCACAATCGCTGCTTTTGTCGCCGGAGGCTATCATTTTGCCAGACTGATCCACTTGGACAATCCTTACTGGGTCCCGATCTCCACGATTGCGATCCTGCAAGGCACCAGCCTTCGTGCCGTGTGGCACCGCAAAGTGCACCGCATCCTCGGCACCGCAATCGGCATGGGCCTCGCCTGGCTGATCTTCCGATCTGCTCCCGGCCCCTGGACCCTATCCGTCACGATCATGATTCTTGGCTTCCTGATAGAATCCCTGGTGACACGCAACTATGCCCTCGCCGTGATCTTCATTACGCCCTTGACCGTCATCTATGCGGACGCGCATTCGGCCTACAATCAAACCGAACACCTAATCCTCATGCGCTTTGTCGACAGCATGCTGGGCAGCGTCATCGGCTACCTCGGAGGCTTGACCCTCTATTTGATTCGACCGGCCTTCGTCCGGAAGGCTTAACCGCGCCCCCGGATGCCTCAAGTACGGCGGAAGCGCAGTGAAAGCATCGGCCAACCCAGCCGAAAGCAAAGCCTTTTGCACTAGCCTACACTCCGTCCTCCTTGCAAACTGCCTGAATGCGTCATCTCTTTACCCAGGGAGCCCTTTGCTTTCTAAGTCTCTGTTCCATCAAAGCCGAACCGATCGAGGCCGAAGACTGGGACCTGGTTCGCGTCTACGAGACCTCGACCCTCGTTTTCTACGGCAAAGTGACGAAGACCGTCCCTGAACGCGACTTCAAGCCCGGAGCCATGGGCGTGCACGTAACGGCCATCGACAGCCGGCAACTCTCCCTCGAACCGGTCATCTGGCCGCAGGCAAAGGAAATCAGCATTGATGTGCTTGAGGCGTTCAAGGGCACATTGCCACTCTCCACCGCCCTCTTTATCCCGGATCCAGATCCACTGGTCTGGACCTACGTCGAAAATGAAGCCGGGGACGTCTTTCTGGCCCAACCCGAAGCGATCGATTCCCTGATTGGCAAGCTGCAGAGCGGGGACGAGGCCCTTTTCTATGCGAGGCCCTTTCTTGGCACCCAGATTCCCTTGATATACCGCGCACGCTTCGGCCAGCGGGCGCTGGACGACCTCGCCGTATTGCGGGCCCACCGTGCCTCCGGGCAGATTCCAATTCAGGAAGTGCGGCAACGCGTCCAGCGGCAACAGGAAGTCAAAGCCCTGCGCGACGCTGCCGCCTTCGAAACCTTCGAGGATGAGTACTATACAATCCTTCGCGAGCAGGACCAGACGATACGACGTCTGCTGCTAGAAGACCTGATCCAGCGCATGGGATTCAAGGGGCGCTGGAATTACGACGACTACAGGCAGCGCTATCTCGCACTCTGGGGGCACTATTTGGACGACAACCCACGCATTCCCTCCAGCCCGGCGGAAGGCCGGGAGAAACTCTGGCATGACATCAGCCAGGAACTGATAAAGCTCGACATCATCGAAAAATCAAAGGCTTCCAATCGCTGAACGTCCTGCGGCCTAAAATACACTCCACGAATAAACAGGGGCTTGACGCAAGAATTTGCACATCAGAGGAATTGGCACCAGACAGACTGATCCCTTCACTTTTCGCATGAAATTAATTGTAGCCGTCCTAATCTGCTCCCTTTGTGCCGCCTTTGGTGGCTATCAAATCGGTCGGGCCCAAGCCAGCCGCGCCTACACAAGGCCCACGCCCCCCGAACCGACTTCGATCGAAACGGAGCCAGAACCGGAAAGTCCCACCATCGCAGAGGAGTTCTATCAACCGGTTGAACTCGGTTCCGAGACCAAGCCGTCCACCGAGGCAATCGGCGAAGCGGCAGCACCGGAAGCCACCGACTACGCAGAACGCGACTCCCTTCCAATCCAAACCCTGACCGACCGCAAAGGCCGGCAATTGCGCGCCACCATTCTTTCAGTCATCGACAGTCAGGTATCGATCCGCAGGGAAGACGGCTTGACCGCGAGCTTTCCGCTCAACCGATTGTGCGATGCGGATGCGGCCTACTGCCAATACCTGCAGGACCGGCAAAGCCTACCCGAGCCATCCCAAATCGATCAGGTCTGGGACCAGCTCTTCGGAGGCAAAGACAGCTAATACCTCTTCTCATAATTATTGAGTATATGGTGCAGCTGATTTGCTTCACCTCGCAAGGCGGCCGGTCAGGAATGCACCTAGGTGCATGACTGTCCGGCTAACGCCGCGGGAGAAGCATATCAGCGCATCCCGCAGGGACAGGGGCGAGCTCATCGCTGGCGGCGTTGGTCGCCGCCAGCAGGGTCTCGACCCAACTGGAGGCACCCGCCTTGCCAGCAATGAGTTCGCCCTCTGCCATATGCGCAAGAATTATGAGAAGAGGTATAAGACCTATTCGGCGACGAGTGCCGCCGCACCCAGGAGCGCGGCATCCCCCGGGGGCAAAGCCGAGACGATCAACTTGATCTTCCCCCGATAGGTCGGAATGAGGTGCTTCTCAAAAAATTCATGGGTGGTATCCAGCAAGATACCGCCGGCCTGAACCGGACCACCAAAGAGGAAGAAAGCAGCCGGAGCCGTCAGCAAGGCAGCCGAAGCCAGTGCTTCGCCCAGCAGACGCCCGGTGAAATGCATCGTCGCGGTACAAATCGGGTCACCGACATTGGCGGCATCGGCCACATGCTTCGAATTGATCTCTCCCACCTTCAGGTGATCCAACGCGGTCGGACCGCCCCGCTGGGCCAGCATCTCGAAATAGGTACGTCGAATGCCGGTGGCCGAACAATAATTCTCCAGACTGCCACGGCGGCCGAAACCGCAATAACGTCCGTCGGGGATCACGCTCATGTGGCCCAACTCACCGGCAAATCCGCTATCACCGCAGACCAACTTGCCATTCACATAAACCCCGCTGCCCAGACCGGTCCCCAGAGTCACCATGATGAAATCATCATAGTCCTTGGCTGCGCCGTAAAGCTTCTCGCCGACGGCAGCCGCATTCGCGTCATTCGTCAGCTCCACTTTCGGTAGATCCAAACGGTCCCGCACCATCTGGGCGAGAGGCACAATGCCATCAAACTTGAGGTTGGGCGCATGTTCGATCGTGCCCGAACGCTGATTGCCGTTTGGTGCACCGATACCCAAGCCGGCCCATTCGACAGACTTCCCCTCAAAACTAGCCATAAGCTCCTGAACCGAACCAGCCAAAGCATCTGCATAGGCTTCCGCCGTGTCGTAGTCTGCCGTCTTGAAAGCAGCCTTCTTCAGGACATTCCCTTCGGCGTCCACCACCCCCGAACAGGTATTGGTGCCGCCGATATCGGTGCCGATCGTAAGTTTCATTAATTCTGGTTCTGTTTGTGTATTTGGAATCGCCGGCCCACCAAATTCGCAGAAACCAAAGCGCGGTGCCTGTTTCTGGTCGAATACTGCAGAGCCGGATGGCTTGTAGCCGAACATAGAGCGTTGGATCTCAATACGTTCAAGCGCAATCACACGCAACTTGTAGCTAAAAGGAACGCTAAAAGACCGGATTTGCATACCATCTAGGCGATTCGGTCCCCCCTTCCGGCGACCGGGGACATGTCAAAAAGGCAAGCGGCATGCTATAGGATGTCCGCACTCGCCACTCACGAGGGCGGCAGTTGAAGTACTGCAGAATCCGCACCGCACAGGTTGACTCGATCCACAATAGCGGTCCTATGCTGAAAACTTACATGTCAAAACAAACCACACCATTCATCCTCACTCTGGCGATGGCCTGCACCATGATGATCGGTCCTTTCTCGATCGATACCTATCTGCCGGCCTTTCCATCCATCGCGGGGGATCTCGGCGTGGAACTCCAGTCGATCTCGCTAAGTATCTCCTTTTACATCTTCTCCATCGCCTTCAGCCAGCTGATTGGAGGCGCCCTCTCCGACCGTTTCGGCCGCAGGCAAGTCCTGGTCTGCGGTCTCATCATCTATTCGATTGCGAGTACATTGATCGCCTCCGCCCAAAACCTGCCGATGCTCTTGCTCTGCCGGGTATTCCAAGCCTTCGGCGCCGGTTGGGTGATCGTATCGGTACCGGCTCTGGTTCGGGATCGCGTTTCCGGAAAGGAAGCCGCACGACTCTTCGCCATGCTGGGCTTTATCATTATCCTCGCCCCGGGTGTCGCCCCCAGCGTGGGGAGCGCATTCCTGGCGATGGGGAGCTGGCGCAGTATCTTTATTTTCATGGCGGGGTATGCACTCCTGCTCATCCCGGTCTGCTACTATGTCATTTTTAAGGACATCCCAACCGCGGTCCGGAAGCCCCTGAGCACCGGTATCCTCAAGCGCTACCGTGACGTCCTCTCGGTCCGGGCCGCACGCCCCTACATCCTCTGGCAAGGTCTCGCATTCTCCATTCTGATGCTCTTTATCGCGAATGCATCTTTCATCTACCAGGAGCATTTCGCGCAGTCGGAAACCGCTTTCTCGCTCTTGTTTGCGGTCAATATTGCCGCAATGCTGGGCTTCAACCTGCTCAACCAGGTACTGCTTTCCTATTTCGATTCCCATCAGATCCTGCAGTTTGCCACCTTCACACAAATCGTCGGCGTGGTCGTGCTCCTGATCGCCACATGCTTCCACTGGCAGCTCTACAGCGTGGTACCCGCCATGATGCTCACCGTCGGTTCGATGGGCGCGATCAGTCCGAATATCCAAGCCTGCTTCCTCGAGTACTTCCCGGAAAGCAGCGGAACCGGGGCGGCCCTTCTCGGAGCCGCACAATTCGGCATTTCCGGAATCCTCAGCGGCCTGTCGACCCTGCTGCCCCAAACGATGGGCAGTATCGTGGCTTGCATGACTGTCTGCAGCGTGGTCACGACCTATTTTCTCCTCCAGTCGCGCAGATCAGTCGAGGCTGCTCCGACACCGGCCTAGCCGTTGAAATCTGCCTGGCTTAGGACTCGGACCGCGGGGTAAAGAGCCGCTTCAGATTCTCAAGGACGCGGCCCGCGGAGCGTTTTTTGAAGACGGACTTCTTTTTCCGGCGCTTGGGCTTCCTGTAGACGGCAGTCTCCCCTGCGGACTTCAGACCGTGAAATTCGAGAACGAGATAGCGCGCCGCTTCCGTATCCGGATTGGCCAGATCGTGGGGTTCGCCGGCAGCACACCAGGCAAAGGCGCCCGCTGGCACCTTTTGCCCCAGAATGGTCACAGCGCCCTCCAAGACAATAATGGCGACATCATGTGTGTCCACATGCGCCGCATAGCCTCCGCCCGGTTGAACTTCACTCATGTGCGCATGGAAACGCTTCAGATGATGGGTGGAGCCGGTCAGGCATTCGGCATTGGCAAAGCCGCGCTTGGATGGCTCGGGAACATCGATATGCGACGTATGGAAGCGCTGCAGGGCCAGCGCCTTGCGCGACTTACCGGAGGAAGGTGCCACCCACTTGAACATCAGGTAGACCAGTGCATCGGTCCCGGCATTGAAAATGGTATGCCGGTGAAAGGCGGGATAATAGACAAAGTCTCCCGCACTTGCGGGGTCCGAGTAAATCTCGCCGGTCTGCCGGTCTTCATAGCGAAGTTCGGCGGATCCCCGCAAGACCAGCAGGACCTCCTCATCGACATGCGAGTGAGGCGCATGCGGACATTCCCCGGGCGCCAGACTCGAAGCGTGCGCACCGATGCGTTGCAAGTTCGGGCTTTTGCCACTGAAGCAATGCTGCTGCACCATCCGCTCGCCGGTCTCCGGCACGGAATCAAGGTGGATCGGATGCACCGATGTCGGAACCAAAGACAAGTCCGGCCCGAGTTGCGGGGGCAGTTCCGCGATCCGGTTGGTGCCGGAATCCGCCTCCCCTTTTACACGGATACAGGGAGGCCACGGTTGATCCAAAAATTCAAAGGGCCATGACAACTGCCGGTAATCCGGTATCCGTACCGGAACATCCGCGGCACAATACTGGAAAAGAAAAGCCCGGCGGGTCACATCCGCGTTGGTATTTGCGGAACCATGCCAGAGGCGGCCGTCAAAGAAGATCGCATCGCCGTTCCCGATGTCAGGTTGCTTCAGACCGGATGCATCCGGGTCTGACAACTTGGCCCATGCTTCAACATCGGCGTCACTCACCCCGTCACGTGTGGATGCGTGCGCCTGGATCCTCTCTTGCAAGCACTTCCCGTAGCGGTGCGACCCCGGCACAAGCTTAAGCGCGGATGCTTGATTCGTCCCCTCCAACCCAATCCAGACCGTTACGAAACCACCCTCCGGACGCGAGGACTCGATATCCGTATGCCAGGGATGCACCTGTCCGGGGATCCGCTCCAAATGACAAGCCCCCCAGAGCAGGATGTTGGGCCCCAACAAAACCTCCAGCTGCCGAACAAGACGTGGATGCGTGGCGAAGTTCAGGATATTGCGGGAGCATGCGGCCAGTTCCTTGCTCCAAAGGATGGGGCTGCCCGGGGGATGCGAATCAAGAATGGAACGGATGGTAGAGAGTTCTTCATCGGAGTAGAGATTC
Source organism: Coraliomargarita parva (assembly GCF_027257905.1). Taxonomy (NCBI): domain Bacteria; kingdom Pseudomonadati; phylum Verrucomicrobiota; class Opitutia; order Puniceicoccales; family Coraliomargaritaceae; genus Coraliomargarita; species Coraliomargarita parva. The sequence continues at coordinate 149,307 of NZ_JAPZEI010000007.1, read as the reverse complement.
CTCAGAATGCAGGCTCCCTCACGGACAAAGTCAGAGTGAGTAGTCATGGTAGTCCGGCCAGCTTGGGAGGCGATCTGGGAAAGGTCAAACCCTGCTGTCTTACCTTGGCGTTTTCAAGAGAGCTACAGGTAACGATTCACGGCCTGGAGTCGCAGTTTGCTCGCCGGAAGGCGTCGTAGCCAAGGACTGACGCAGCTCTTCCGCAAGTTGCCGGACAAGCATGCCGCCTTAATAGGCAACACCGGCATGAATCACGTCGGCCCGGTCCTGGTGACGTGCCATGAGTTCTTCCAGGTCCAGCCCGATGACCTCGCCGTCGCAGACGCGGACATTGCCGCCGACAACGAGATCGCTGACCTGACGCGGATGGCAGATCAACAAGGCATCCACCGGATTCTCACAACCGTTCGCGTAGAGGTCCTCCACAGGGAAGAGCGCCAAGTCTCCGCATAGGCCGGTCGCGATGCGTCCGATGTCATTGCGCCCCATCATCTCCGCGGCACGCCATGTCCCGACTTCCAATGCGTCCAGCACCGACATCGCTTCGGCCCCGTAGCGAACCCGAGCCAGATAGAGCGCCTGACGAAGCTCTCCAAGGATATGCCCGGAGTCGTTCGATGCACTTCCGTCCACCGCAATGCCGACCTTGATCCCCCGCTCGATGAATTCCGGCACACGGCAAATGCCGGAGCCCAGGCGCATGTTCGCATTCGGGCAGTGCGCCACGCCGATCCCAATCGACTGCAACTGATCCAATTCCGTATCCTCGAAATGAATACCATGCGCCAGCCAGGTCCGGTCATAGTCCCACCCGCAGTCAAGCAGGTAGGCCAAGGGACGGCGACCGAACTTCTCCATTGAAAATTCATTTTCCGGAACCGTTTCACCGCAGTGGGTGTGCAAGCCGACCTTGTATTTCTTGGCCAGCTCGGCGCTGGCCTTGAGCAGGCTTTCCGAGCAGGAGGTCGCCGCGCAGGGTGCCACGATAATCTGCCGCCAACTCCCGTGCCCCGCATCGTGGTGCGTTTCGATCAGACGCACCGTATCGTCCAGGATCTCCGCTTCCTCCTGCAGCGCCCAGTCCGAGATCAGGTCGGACTTCACATTCATCGAACCGCGACTGGCATGGAATCGCACGCCCATCCTGGACGCGGCCTCGAATTGCGCGTCGATCATGTTGACCGCGCCATCCGGGAAGACGTAGTGGTGATCCGCCACCGTAGTGGCCCCGCTGAGCATCAGTTCGACCAAGCCCAACTCCGTACAGAGTGCGAGATCGTCCTCCCTGAATGGCTGCCAAAGCTTATTCATCGCAGCCAGCCATGGCAGCAGCGGCAGATTATTGCCCGGCGTATAAGCCCGGGCCATGTTCTGGTAGAAGTGGTGGTGACAATTGACCAGACCGGGAGTGCCGATCTTGCCCTTGCCGTCCAGACGGGAAAGGTCCTCCGGAATAGCCTCCGGCAATTTCCCCTCACCGAGGGCTTTGATGTCACCATCTTCGATCCAGACCCAGGCATCCTGCAGGATGCGCCGGTCGGCATCCATCGTCACTAGATAGTCGAGATTGTGTATGAGAAGGGAAGCGTTTTGCATGTGCTGACAGGGGAAGCGCTCTCGCGTCGGGGGTTCGTTCTATGATGCGCCTTGGAAGACTTCGAGCGCGGCCAGCGCCGCATCTTCTTCCGGCAGTTTCATGCCGTGCATCCGGAGTACGGACGACAAGGATGCCAGGGTGCGAAGGACCGCGTCTTTGCGGGCATTGAAGCCCATGGTACCGATCCGCCAGATTTTTCCGTGAAGCGGTCCGAAGGAGGTGCCGATTTCCACACCGAAATGCTCCAGCATGTCGCTGCGAATGGCTTCGCCCTCCACCGCGTCGGGGATGTAGACACCAACCACATTGCTCATTTTGGTGGACAGGTCGCCGAAGAGTTTCAGCCCCATCGCCTGAAGTCCAGCGACCATCGCATTGCCTGCAGTGGCGTGGCGGGAAAGAACATGATCGAGCCCTTCTTCCACAATGCAGCGGGCGCATTCACGGGCGCCATACAGCATACTGGTGGCTTCCGTGTGGTGGTTCAGCCGCTGCGGACTCCAGTAGGCCATGACCATGGCCAAATCGAAATAGTTGGACTGAATGCGGCTGGCTTTCCCCGGGACAAAGCTGGCAGGTTCGATCCCCTTCTCCACATGCCAGCGATCCTTGATCAAGGCGGCGGCACGATCACTGATCGTAATCGGAGCGGAACCGGAAGGACCGCCCAGGCACTTCTGCAAGCCGGCCGTGCAGACATCGATTTCCCAGTCGTCCATCAACAGCTCGTTGCCACCGATGGATGCCGTGGCATCCACATAAGTCAGGCAGTCATACGCATGGGCGAGCTGACCGATCTCGGCCAGCGGCTGATTCATTGTCGTCGAAGTATCGCCCTGACAGATCGCCAGCACCTTGGGACGATGCGCCTCCAAAGCGGCTTTGATCTCCTCCGGACTAAAGACCTCGCCCCACTCCTTATGCACCGCGATCACCTCCGCGCCACATCGTTGCGCAATTTCCGTGAGCAGATGGCCGAAGCGCCCGAAGACCGGGACGAGCACCTTGTCGCCCGGCTCCACCAGGGAAACCAGGGAGGCCTCAATTGCTGAACGGCTGGTTCCGTCGATCAGGAAGGTCCAGTGGTTCTTCGTCACGAAGACCTCGCGGTAGAGCGCCATCACCTCGTTCATATATCCGGTCATGGCCGGATCATACTGGCCGAGGAGATCGGCACTCATGGCACGTTGAACCCGCGGGTCCGCGTTGACGGGGCCCGGCCCCATCATGAGACGGGGGGGCGGATTGATTTGTTTCAGCAATTGAGGCACACTCATTGTGTTGGTTAGTTGATTGGGTGGGTAATCTCTGATCTGGTATTCCGCAGCTTACAGGCTTTTCACATACTCGACAAGCTCGTCGACATCATCATCGCTGAGGATGGTCGCCAGACCGGGCATGGTCGGGCCAAAACCACGAACAATTTTCCCGCCGGGATTGAGGATCGACTCCCGGATATAGTCTTCATCGGCTGTGACCTTGCTACCGTCCTGCAGCTCCACCTCATGCCCGTAGAGCCCCGTCAGGGTCGGAGCAATGGTGGTCGGCGTCGGCAGGTGGCAGGCCGAGCAGCCCTTCGAGGAGAACAGGGCTTTGCCCTTGATGGCATCTTCGCTCAAGGCCGGCATCGTTCCGTTGGCGGAACCGCTGCCCGGCAGAGACAGCACGACAATGACGGCAAAAACCCCGAGCACGAAGGTCGCGATGGAAACGTGCAGCCATTCGCTGAACTCGTTATAGATGTTCATCATGTACTTGATGATCACCAGACAGCTGCAGATGATCATCATGAGCAGGATGTTGTGCTCGCTTCCGTACAGCATGGGGAAGTGGGCGCTCAGCATCAGGAAGATCACCGGGAAGGTTACATAGTGATTGGTCAGGGACCGCATCTTTGCCTGGTGCCCGATTTCGAGATCGTGCGGCTTCCCTTCCAACAGGTTGGCCATGATCTTCTTCTGGTTCGGTATGATCACGGTGCGCACATTCGCACTCATGGTTGTCGCGATCATCGCCCCCAGTTGCAGGTAAACAAAGCGGCCGTTGAAGATCCCGTTGATCCAAAGCGCATAGGCGAGAAAGATAACCACCAGCGTGGCAACCGCATAAAGCGGCTTCTTTTTCAGCGGGCTGCGCCAGACACCGTCATAGACGAACCAAAAACCGATCAGCGAGAGCAAGCTGATAACTGATGCCTGCCAGCCCGGCATATCGGTCTTGGCCGGATCCAGCAGCAGCGATCCCGACCGGGTGTAGAAGGTAAGGATCAGGAGTACCAGTCCACTCAACCAAGTGGTATAGGACTGCCATTTGAAGACGTGCAACTTGGCAGGTATATCCGTCGGGTCGATGACCCGCTTTTCAAGGAAATAGACCCCGCCGGCGTGCAGCATGTTCATATGCCCGAGCGCACCTTTAGCGTTCTTGTTTGGATCCTTGATGAAGTTGATCTCCATCCAGGTGAAGAGCAGCGAATTACCAATCCACATGATCGCGGCAACGACATGGGTAAAACGCAGGACGACGTTGAAGAATTCGATTAATTCAGGACTCATTGATAATCGAACTTCGATTAAACAGTTTGGCCGGTCTGCGGCGGATCCGAAGATACCGGCGCACTGGCGAAGTCCGGGTACAGCGATAGCAAAACCCGTTCCGGTGTCATCGGAGATCTGACTTCTTTTTCATATTTATGCAGCGGCTTAAACGCATCGACAGCTTTCCTAATAGCAAAAAACGCCGCAATCCCGTACATAAAGGGGGGTTCGCCCACGGCTTTACTGCCGAGTGGCCCGCCCGGATTTTCCACGTTCTCCAGAAGTTTCAGCTGCATGTCGTCCGGCATGAACTCGGCGTCGGGCGCCTTGTAGGTGGACAAGGCATGGGAGGTCAGGCGCCCCTGCCCGTTATAGGCGAGTTCCTCAAGCGTCACCCAACCGATGCCTTGGGCAAGACCGCCTTCAATCTGGCCGCGGTCCACCGTCGGTATGATCGTACGACCCAGGTCATGGACGATGCGGGAGGCATCGAGCTTGTAGGTTCCCCGCACGCAATCAACGGTCGCCTCGATCATGCAGGTCCCATAGGTGTAGTAATGGAAGGGCTTCCCGAAGCCCTTCACCGGATCGAAATGAAGGTCCGGCGGCGTGTAGAAGCCGTGCGCCATGAGCTGCACCCGTGAAAAATAGGTATCGAGCACCAACTGCTCCCAGGTCTTTTCGGTCGGCTGACCGCCCACGTGGACAATCCCCTCGCGGATCGACACCGACTCCGGCGCACAGTCGAGCTTTTCGGCGGCCACCCGCTTCATGCCGTCGAGGATCTCCTTACAGGCGATCAAGGTCGCATTCCCGTTCAGGTCGCTCGTGGCGCTGGCGGCACTGGGCGAAATATTGGCAATGCGCGTGGTGTTCGTGCTGTTGCTTTTCACCCGGTCCGGCGAGATCCCGAATGTCCGGCTCGTGATCGCGATCATGTTCGAACTGATCCCCTGCCCCATTTCGATCCCGCCGGTCGTCACGCTCACCGAACCGTCCGTGTAGACATGGACCAGGCTGCTTCCCTGGTTGAGGAAGGTCTTGGTAAAGCTGATCCCGAAGCAGACAGGCATCAGGGCGAAGCCTTTCTTCACCAGACGGTTTTCCGCATTGAACGCGTCGATCCGGGAGCGGGTACCCTCGACATCGAAGAGCTCCATCGCTTCGTCCCAGGTACGCTGCTGGTTGCAGGCCTCGACTTCCTGGCCGTAATGAAAGACATAGCCGTCCTGGATCAGGTTGCGGGCTTGTATCCAGTCTGGAGATACACCCATGGCATGCGCCGCTTTTTCGATGGCCACTTCCAGAGGGAACATGCCCTGTGGTCCGCCGAACCCCCGGTATGCCGTATTCGGCGGAAGATTGGTCCGGCAGGCCGCCGCCCGGATACGGATATTCGGAATGGCGTAGGCGTTGGAGGAATGCAGGACCGTGCGCTCCAGAACCGGAGCCGAAAGGTCCATGTAGGCACCCGAGTTCTGGAAGTGGCTGACTTCGTAGGCGAGAATCTTGCCCGCATCATCCAGCCCGATCTTGAAATCCTGCTTGTAGGGGTGACGCTTGCCCGTCATGCGCATGTCATCCACGCGGTTCAGGACGAGTTGGACCGGACGCTGCAGGCGCATCGCCGCCACGGCGGCCATACAGGCCCAATGCGTTGCCTGGTCCTCCTTGCCCCCAAAACCCCCGCCGAGCCGCTTCACATCGACCTCGACCTTGTGCATCGGGACACCAAGTACACCGGCGATATGTTTCTGGGTCGCGGAGGGACTCTGCGTCGACGAATACACCGACACCTGGCCATCCTCCCGGGGAATGGCCCGGGCACGGTTTGTCTCAAGGTAAAGATGTTCCTGCCCCGCAAGGTCGATTTGCCCCTCGACCACGGTCGTGCAGGCATCCCATACGGCACTGACATCGCCTTTTTCGAAGACACGGGTCTCCTGCAGCAGCTCGCCTTTCTCAAAGGCCTCCCGCGGACAGGTGATGACCGGCAGTTCCTCCAGTGTGACTTCGCACAGCTTGGCCGCCTTGCGGGCCGTCTCGACGCTCTCCGCGACAACCAAAACAATGGGCTGCCCCTGAAAGCGCACTTCCTCCCGGGCCAAAAGGTACTCGTCTTTTAGGACGGCACCGATCACCGGGTCTCCGGGAATGTCTTCCCAGGTGTATGTTGCGACCACACCGGGGACCGCTTTCGCTTTCGAACAATCGAGTGAGCGTATTTTTCCGTGCGCCACCGGCGAGCCGAAGACCGCAGCGTGCAGCATGCCCGCAGGCGCCGGGACATCGTCGACATACAGGGAACGGCCGGTTACGTGAAGCGGGCTATCACAATGTCGCATACAGCACCTCCTCTCCGATTTCTTCAGGAAACAGCTGGGTAAAGTGCACCGCCAGGAGCTGGCGCGCCAACAGGCGTTTGTACTCCCCGCTTCCCCGTACGTCGCTGATCGGATTGAATTCTCCCATCGCGACCTCTAACATGCCTTTGACCGTGACTTCCTCCAGGGGCTTGCCTTCGAGAAATGCACTGGCATTCGTCAGGTAAAGCGGCGTCGCGGCCACCCCTCCCAAGGCAAGGTGCGCACTCAGGATCCGGCCCTCCTCGACCGTGATCTTGGCGGCCGAATTGACGGTCGCAATATCGAGCCAGGCGCGCTTGGACACTTTTTCCCAGCTCACCCGGGTATTTTCTCCATAAGTGGGGAAAGCGATACGCTCGACCAATTCGTCCTCCTTCTTGTTGAGCTTCTTGTAGTCGAGAAAGAAATCACTCAATGGCATCGGGCGACTGTTTCCCCGGCCATCGACCAGCGTCAGTTCACTTTCCAAAGCCAGCAACAGACAGGTCATGTCAGCAATGGGCGAGGCATTGCAAATATTCCCACCCAGCGTGGCACGAGTACGCATCGGCCAGCTGGCGATCAACTTGTTGTACGCTTCCGCGTCCGGTACGTAGCTCTGGATGACCGGATCCTCAGCAAATGCCTCAAAGGTCATCCGGGCATCGACATGAACCTTGCCATCAAGGATGGCCGCGGACTCAACCGGCTTGACCGGATTCAGCAGTGAAACCGCAGCCTCGGGAATCAATTCCCCCCGCTGCACATACAAGTCGGTTCCGCCTGCGATCACAAAGCGGGCCCCATTCGGCTCCGGCGTCTCGGGCTCTGCAACCACCGTGTCAGCGGCCAATGCCGCCAAACGGGTCGGGATGCCGGTAAAGTATTCCGGTAGCGCCTTGGCCTCGACCAGCGCGGCAAGACGCTCCTTGCCTGCCAGTTTGGCCGACAATTCCTTCATGACATTGGCACCGGCCTCCTTGATCGAGCGATAACCGGTGCAACGGCAGAGATTTCCGGAGATCGCATAAAGGAAGCCTTCTTCATTCAAAGGCAGCTTTGGTGTCATCAAGCCCGCAGTCATCGCCACCACAAAACCAGGCGTGCAATAACCGCATTGGGTGCCGCCGCAGTCGACCATCGCCGCCTGCACCGGAGTCAAACCGTCTCGGCTCAGTCCCTCAATCGTGACGAGATGCTTTCCCGAGAGTTCCCCCATGGGAAGCAGGCAGGAAGTCATGGGCCGGTACCGTATCCCCCCGCTCCCATCGAGCTCGCCGACTATGACCGAACATGCGCCACAATCGCCCTCCTTGCATCCTTCCTTCGTCCCCGTCAACCCGGCTTCCTGTCGCAAATAATCCAATGCAAGCAAGCCGGCGGGTACAGTCACATGCATTTCCTGATCATTCAGGATGAAACTGATTTCCCTATTTATATTAACCATGATTTTTGTTTTCACGCTCTAGCAAAATCTGCGCCGCAATACTCACGGCGATCTCCATGGGGGTGTCGCTATTCATGTCCAATCCGATCGGAGCGTGGATCGATTCGATCAATTCAACCGAAAAACCACGCTCTTTCAAAGCCTTCCGGATGGCCGCCAATTTCGGCTTACTGCCCATCACCCCGGACCAGGCAAATGTCGTGCTCAAGACTCCGGCGAGCGCTTCCACATCCGTCAGCATTGAATAGGTCATCACCACGGCCAGCGTGTCCTCCGGATAGCGGATCAGCGACGCCGCCTCATAAAATCCGGCATGCAGGCAGACGACTTCCCCGGGCAAACCTTCCAAGGTAAAGACATCTTCCCTAGGCTCGATCAAGCTGACGTGATATCCCAGATCATGCATCAAACGGGCCAGAACGACCCCGCAATGCCCCCCTCCGAAAATGGCAAGCCGCCGTGGATTATAAATCGAAATGTATAACTCCCAAATATTTCCATTTAATTTTAATTCGACTGTTTTTTTAGGCCGCTCCTTCGAAATATTAAACGAAATAGAATTACCATTAATTATAAGAAATCCATGCGAGTCCGTTTCAATCGCATGCAAAACCGAGCGCACCACATCCAGATGCACATCGGGTTCGAGCAGCATGTAGATATTCGTCTGCTCCCCGCCACAAATGAGGCCAGATACCTCCTCCTCCGCCTGGGCGCGATGACTCAACCGGCGGCATTGAGGCAAAAGCGAGATATTGGATGCAAGCAACTCCTTCGCCTCCTCCAGGACACGCTTCTCCATAATACCGCCTCCGATGGTACCCACCTGCCGCCCTGATAGAAGCAGCAACATGCGTGCAGCAGTCGTCCCGGGAGAACCTTTCTTGTTGGCGCCCACGAAACAGGCATACAGCCGTCGCCCCGCCTCCAGCTCCTGCAGGGCTATCTTCCAAAATTCACGATCTGTCATATCACACCTCCCGAACCGAATCGCGCCTGAAGCACGAGGCCCCTTTGATGTAGGTCTCCAAGACAAAGTTATCCGTTTCTTCCCGGGAATCAAAGCCACCGTTGATTCCGGCAAGAATCGCTTCGGGGTCGCCGGTCGCCAGCAACTCCGGGCGCACCGGCACTCGTATCGCATCCAGATAGGCACCGACGCACAACCAACCCCGGTCCGCCGGCAGCCCCATAAGTTCGGCTCCTTTGCGCGTACTGCGGTGCAGCGCCTTGATATAAGTCGCCTCCGAAACACCCGCACGCTGGTTCTGCGCCACAAAGGAATGCATGACATCAAACATGGATAGATAAGGGCCGCCTCCGATATCCGACGCCAGCGACCAGGGCACACCACGCCGCTCCGCCTCCCGGAAATCGAACAGGCCGGAACCCAGCCCCAGATCCTCGATCGGCGCATTGGAAGTGGGACAACTGGCAATACAACTGCCGCTCGCAGCCATCAGCTCCCACTCGGCATCCGTCATGTGCAGGCAATGCCCAAAGACAGAACGGGGGCCAAGCATCCCCACCCGGTGGTAAATTTCGGTATAGGAGCGCACATCCTCGTAACCCGGCAGACCACGATAGATACCAAGCACCCATTCAATTTCCTGCGGGGTCTCACAAAGATGCGTCTGCTGGAAGCAACCGTGCCGGACCGCCGCCTCCGCGGCCGCCTGCATGACCTCGGGATGCGTGGTCGGCGCAAAACGGGGACTCGACACATACCTGGCACCATAGCGGGCCGCCGCCTCCGACACCGAACGAATCGCCTCCGCCTTCGTCTGGATGAGAAAGTCCGGCGTGTTCATCGTCATGAGCACATTGCCCACCCTGAAATCCTCCGGGGCACAAGCCAGGGCGGCGTCAAGCGCCACATCGTGCACCGAACTGTAGCACAAGCCACCGATGGTGCCGACGCCGAGAATACGGGACCAGAACTGTTCCGCCTTTGCTTTCGCATAGTCCGGATCGGCAAAGCGGGACTCCGCCGGGAAGGTGTATTTTTGCAGCCACTCGATCAGTGAAGCCTTGGGCATTTCACGCACATCATCCTGCACCCAGTGAAAATGGGTATCATGAAAAGCAGGCAGCAAGAGGCCCTCAAAACGGGGGAGCGCCCCGAGATCCAAATTGTAGCGGGCTGCCAGTTCAGAGGTATCGCCGATTTCATAAATGCGCCCACGCCAAAGTCCTTCGGCCTCAGTTATTACCAAAGCGTCGGGAAAAAAATCGGCATGTATATCACTAATAGTACGTAAACAAGAGCCGCGTAGGAAATCGTATTTCCGGCCGGAAAGAGAGAGCTGCATGGGTAGTGAAAATTAAAAATATAAAAAAGTTGAAATCGGTGGCATAGAAAAAGCTGAATGCGTGCCATGTCATTCAAGAAAACATGCTACAGTGTATTCGCAGGACTTGCGATCGTTTCGGCTTCGCAGGCTGAAATCCGTGATACGCAAGATAAATTGATCTCCTGGGTTGAGACTAAAAAGACGATTTCGGAAACCGAAGCCAACTGGCTGGCGGAAAAGGAAATCATCACCGATCTGGTCAAAGTCCTCGAAAATGAGAAGACGAAGCTCGAGGAAAGTATCGAAAAGCTCGACACCTCGGCAGACGCGACTGACAAGCTGCGCACCGACCTCAACGCCGACAAGGAAAGCCTGCTGGCTGCCAACGAAACACTGGAGTCCGTCATTCCGGAACTCGAGGCGAAAGCGCGCGACCTGCTGGCAAAACTGCCGAAGCCGCTGATCGAGGAACTCGACCCCCTCATCCGCCGCCTGCCTGAAGCCGGCAAAAAGAGCAGCCTACCCGTCTCCCAGCGCCTGCTGACCGTCGTCGGCATTCTCAACAAGGTCGACAAGTTTAACACCGGCATCACCATTACTTCCGAAATCCGCAATCTCGGCGAGACCAGCATGGAGGTAAAGACCATCTACTTCGGATTGGCGGGCGCCTTCTTTGCCAGCGACAACGGCGCTTATACCGGAATAGGCATTCCGGCCGAAGGCGGTTGGAAGTGGGAAGAAGACAAGGCCATCGCCGGAAGCGTCGTCGACCTGATCGACACCTATGAAGGTGCACGCGAAGCCAGCTTCGTCACCCTCCCCGTACAGACCCTTTAACGACCAAATTATACGATTCCATGACCGCGCAGAATAAAATCATACGACGACTTTTGGCTACCAGTGCCTTGGTGCTTGCACCGATTGCAATGAGCGCACAGAGCTTCAGCACCGTTGAAACGGATACGGACAAGAAGCTGGACAGCGCATTGAGCGAGTTGGCCTCCCTGCAGGAAAGCATCGCCAAGGAAAAGATCCCGCTTGCCACCAAGTTAAACAGCCTCGAAGCGGAGGTTGAAGAGTTGAACGCCGACCTGAAACGGCTGGAGCGCCTTCGCGACACCCGCGACTTGAATCTCAGCGCGCTTGAGAACGAGATCAAGGCCCGCCGCGACGAAATCGACTACGCCAAGAACCTGCTGGTCGAGTTCGTCAACAACCAGACCGCGAGTGCGGATGCCTCGGAACGCCAACTCTACGAGGCACAACTGCTTGAAGTGCTCAACAGTGCCGACGCTCCCATTGAAAATCCGGAAGAAGCCGTCGGGGCGATCAAGACCCTGCTTGACGGGGTTGACATTGGTATCGACCGTTTGAATACAATCATCGGCGGCTACAGTTTCGACGGCAGTGCGGTGCTGGCCGACGGCACCTACGCCAAGGGCAAGTTCCTGCTCTACGGCCCGGTCGCCTTCTTCAGTTCATCGGACGGCTCGGATGCCGGCATTACCCTGCAGGGTGATTCCGGGGAACCGACACTGGTCAGCCTCACCGACACATCCAAAGGCCTATCGGAAGCCGTACTCGCCGGAAGCGGGCCGGTACCGCTCGACCCGACCCTGGGTAAGGCCCTGGCCATGGAAACCACCAAGGAAAGCCTGGTGGAACACATTCAAAAGGGTGGATTCTGGATCTACCCGATCATCGCGATCGCGATCATCTCCCTCATTATCGCAGTCATCAAACTATTCGAGCTGCAAGCCATCAGTCGCGTACCGAAAGACAAGCTGGTCACCATCCTGACTGCCATCCAGGAAGGCAACAAGGAGCAAGCCCTCAGCGAGACCAGAGGACTCTCCGGAGCCGCCAAGGATTTGCTGGAGGCCGGCGTGAAGAACATCGGCCATGGACGCGACCTGATCGAGCAATCCATGGAAGAAGTGCTGATGAAGCTACAACCCAAGCTCGAACGTCTCCTTTCCGTCATCTGGATCACAGCCGCAACTGCTCCCCTACTGGGACTGCTCGGTACCGTGACCGGTATTATCACCACCTTCAAGCTGCTCACGATCTTCGGTTCGGGTGACCCGAAAGCGCTTGGTGGCGGTATTTCCGAAGCCTTGATTACGACCGAGTTCGGTCTGATCGTGGCCATCCCCTCCCTCGTGCTGCATGCGTTCCTGCAACGCAAGGCAAAGTCCATCGAGGACGAGTTCGAAGGCGATGCAATGACGCTTTTGAACGGCATCCTCCGTGCCGAGAAGAAGTAAAGCGAGGCTCCGATCATGTGGGACTCACTCAACGAGCATGTCTTTGGCACCTGGATTTCCGGGGGGCCGCTGATGGTAGCTCTGGCGATACTGGCATTCATCATCTATGCCTCCGTCCTCCAGATGCTCTACTACCTGATGCGCCTCCGGGACTTGCGCCAGGACGTTAACCAATGGGAACACTGGGTGGAAAAACCTGAGGACAGCAGCGGCCTAATCGGCGATATGATTCGCTATACACAGCGTGATGTCGGCTCGCGGGAAGAAATGCACATGCGTTTCCACCTCTTGCGCCGCCGTATCATACAACCACTGGACCGCCAGCTGAAGTTCGGCGCCACGATTGTCACCGCCGCTCCGCTTCTCGGTCTGCTGGGAACGGTGATCGGGATGCTGTCCACCTTCCTCGGCCTGTCGGTCAGTTATGGTGGCAACTCGCTCGACCTGGTAGCCGGTGGTATCTCGGAAGCCCTCATCACCACCCAGACCGGGCTGATGCTGGCGATTCCGGCGATGTTTTTCCTCACCCTGGCCCGATCACAGCGACGCGGCCTTCAGGGGTTCCTCGCACACCTCGAAGCTCAGACCATCAAGGTCTTCGAAAAACGGGGCATTCAATAGAAACGATTTAAACAACATTCCTCATTATGGCTTTAGGTAAGAAAAGAGGCTCCTCTTCCGACGGAAATGAAGAGATCAATATTTCACCGCTGATCGACGTGGTGTTCATCCTGCTCATCTTCTTCATCGTGACGACGGTCTTCGTCGAAGAAACCGGTGTTGAAGTGACCAAGCCGCAGGCTTCGTCCGCAGTCGATCTGGAAAAGAACAGTGTTCTCATCGCTATCACGGATACCGGCAAGGTGGTCTATGGCGGTCGCGAAATCGGAGCGGCCGGCGTACGGGCCATCGTCAAGCGGCTGAACCAGAAGGACGACATGCCGGTCATCATTCAGGCCGACAAGACGGTTCCGACCAGTCTTCTGGTCCGCGTGATTGATGAAGCAAAGATCGGCGGGGCTCCCTCGGTAAACATTTCCACGGAAAATTAAAACACAGTGGCTAAAACAGGCAAAGAACACGACGCCAGCAGCGTTGTTATCGACTTCAAGCTACCGAGTATCAATCAAGGCATTGTTACGGTATCCTTGGGCTCGCTCGTGCTGACTTTAGGCATCTTCATGTTGATCCCCTTCACCCAGCTGCTCAATTCGGCCGGGAGGAAGGACAGCTTGACGGTCTCCGTGGACATCGCGCCACCGCCGCCGCCCCCGCCGCCGGAACCGCCGGAGCAGGAGGACGAGCAAGTGGACGAACCACCCCCGCCGCCTCCGCCGCCGCCTCCGCCGCCACAACTGTCGCTCTCGCAGTTGGATTTGGCTTTGGACCCGGGTATCGGCGATGCCATGGCTGGCGCTTTCGGTTTCGGAGGCTTCAATACCCGCCCCGACGCAATGGCGGAAATGAAGGAGCTCTTCGAAATGAGCGAGCTGGATGAAAAGCCGCGCGTCATCAGTTTCCAAAAGCCGGAGAAGCCTTACGACATGCGTCGCGACCGCGTAAAGGGGTTCACCCGGGTCACCTTTATTGTGGACGAAAACGGCAATGTGTCCCGTGTCCTCGGCTTCTCGGAAACAAGCCACAAGGAACTCGAGGAAGAAGTCCGCAAAGCGATCGTCAATTGGAAATTTACACCACCTAAAAAAGACGGACGGGCCGTTAAAGTCCGCGTCGAACAACCACTTACCTTTAATTGATCATGAAAAAAACAAGCCGAATTATCGCCGCTTCCCTCGCATTAGTCGGTTCAACGCTGACCGCACAGGTCTACCCGCTGTCTGAGAACACCTGGTCCAACCCGGACTTCGTCAAACGCTTCATGGGCAGCTATGGATTTGATACAGAGAAGACTCCGAGTGTCACCAAGGAGGAGGCTGCGGTCTTCCAACAGGTCGCCAATGTCGCCGCCAGTAACACATCGGCCGCCATCAGCCTGATCCGCAATGCGCTGACGTCGGAGTCCAGCGGAGCCATGGACTTCGCGCTCGCCAACTTCCTGCTGCAGCAAAACAACCAGGGATCCGCCATTGCGTCCTACAAGAACGCGATCCGCAAGTTCCCGAACTTCGGCCGCGCCTACAAGAATCTGGGTCTGGCCTACATTCAACAAGGCAACTACAAGGAAGCCCTGCCGAACCTGACCAAGTCCCTCGAGATCCTCGGCGGTGACGGCGGCATGTTCGGCTTGATCGGATTCTGCCACCTGAATCTGGAACGCTACGGCCCGGCCTTGGACGCCTACCGTTTCGCCCTCGTCTATCAGCCCGAAAGCCGCGACTGGCGCCTCGGCCAGCTCAAGGCCCTGCAAAGCCTCCGCCGTTACGACGAAGTCGAAGCCATCATCTATCGCTACATCAAGGAAAAGCCGGACGAGCCCGAATTCTGGCTCCAGCAGGCCAACGCCTTCATTGCACAGCGCAAGTATGCCGAGGCAGCTGCCAACTTCGAGGTAGTCAAGATGCTGGGTGCGGCCGACAGTGAAATGCTCGTGCTGCTGGGTGATATCTATGTCAACATGCAGGCCCCTTCCCTCGCGCTGGAGCCTTACGAGAAGGCCATCGGAACCGGCAAGGTGAAGGCTGAAAACGCGCTCGACCTAGCGAAAGTGCTAAGCCGTGTCCTACCCGCGACAGAACTCAAGACTTTCCTGGAAATGCTGGACAAGGCCTACAGCGGCCAACTCAGCCAGTCCAGCGAACTGACCTTGCTCACTCTCAAGGCCGGCAACGCCCTGGCCATGAACCAGAAGGAAACCGCAATGACCCTGCTGGGACAGGTGGTTGCCAAAGACCCGCTCAACGGCAGCGCCCTGCTGACTCTGGGCAGCTACTACTACGGCGAGAACGAACTGGTCAAGTCGCTGGATTACTACAGCCGCGCGGAAAAGGTGAAAGAAGCCAAAATGGAAGCGCTGCTGGGCAGTGCCCGTGTCTTGGTCAAACAAAACAAGTACCAAGAGGCGATCTACCGCCTCAAGGAAGCGCAGGTCATCAACGACCAACCTTTCATCGCCCAGTACATCAATACGCTGCAAAAGTTTATTAACTAATGGCCGCGGACTGCTTTGAATAGATAGATGGAGCATACCCTAGATAAATCAGTCACCTATAATGCATGGGATAACTCGATCGAACCTCGTCTCGAAATGGAGAGTGGCGACACCATCCTTATCGAGATGGAGGATTCGAGCGACGGGCAGGTCAAGCCCGGCATGGAGGTCGATGCGTTCAAGCAAATCAATTTCGATCTCATTCATGCCCTGACCGGACCGGTTGCCATCAAAGGCGCGAAACCGGGCGACACCCTGAAGATCGAGATCCTTGACTACATCCACAAGGGCTGGGCCTGGCAGAGCATCAATCCGGAAAAGTGCTTTCTTCCCGGGGACTTTGATGACTTCTACCTCCATCATTGGGAACTCGTAGGCGATGTCACCAAGAGCATGCCCGGCATCACACTCGCCCTGCATCCATTCTGTGGCATCATCGGCGTCCAGCGCGCCGAACCCGGGGTCTTCCGGACACGGCCTCCCGGTCCCTTCGGGGGCAATATGGATGTGAAGCACCTGACCGCCGGGAGTACGCTCTATTTGCCTGTTCTGGTGGACGGAGCCCTGCTCTGTGCCGGGGACGCGCATGCCGCTCAAGGCGATGGCGAGGTTTCCATCAACGGCTTGGAGGCCCCGATGGATGTACGGCTGAAGATCAGCCTGTCCAAAGACGTTTCCGTCCAGGAACCTTATCTGGTGACTACGCCCGAGCTACAACCGGCCGCCTACGCCGGCAGTACTTATCACGGTTTCATCTCCAGCGGCCCGGACATCATGGAGTGTGCACGCGGTGCCGTCCGCCGCGCAATCGATTACCTGATGAAGCGCCCCGGACTGAGTGCGGAGCAGGCCTTTCTCGTCTGCTCGGCCGTCCTGGACCTTAAATTCAGCCAAGTCGTCAATGTGCCCCACTACACCGTGACCGGTTACTTGCCGGAAGCGATTTTCAACAGTTAAGATCATGCTCAGCAAATTCTTCCAGTTCGAAGCCCATGGCACCACCATGGGACGTGAAATCATGGCGGGGGTGACCACCTTTGCCGCCATGGCCTACATCCTGGTGGTGAATCCCCTCATTCTGGGCAACGCCGGAATGGACACGCAAGCAGTCATCATGGCGACCGGACTGGCCGCCGCACTCGGCTGCTTTCTCATGGCCTTCATGACGAACTACCCGATCGCCCTGGCACCGGGAATGGGCACGAACGCCTACTTTGCGTTCATCATCGTGCTGGGCATGGGAATGACCTGGCAGGCTGCCTTGAGTCTGACCTTCTGGAACGGGATCATCTTCCTCATTCTTTCAATTACAGGCTTTCGAAAGCGTCTGGCCGAAGCCATTCCTGCCGGCCTCCAAGTCGGCATCCAGGCGGGCATCGGATTCTTTATTGCACTCCTGGGCTTGAAGGCCGCAGGCATTGTCGAATCCAGCCCGGCCACCATTATCACTCACGGCGACATCACCGCCCCGCACATCCTGCTAGCGTTCGCCGGCCTTTTCCTCATGTGCGTCCTTTCCGCAAAGAAGATCCCCGGTGCCATCCTTCTGAGCATGGTGGCACTGGCGATCCTCGGCTTCTTTGTCGCTGGTCCGGACGGTGCCAAATTAACAAGCGCACCGGAAGGCGTGGTCGACATGCCCAGCGGACTCGGCAAGACCTTTGCCCAGCTCGAATGGCTGTACCCCTTTCAGCACCCCGCTTCTTTCAAGGTGCTCTTCGTACTCCTCATCCTCGACCTCTTTGACTCCCTGGGAACGATCATCGGCGTCTCACGCCGCGCCAAGCTGGTGGATGAAGACGGCAAGCTGCCCAAGATGGACAAAGCACTGACCGCCGACGCGATGGCCACCATCGGAGGCGCCGTTCTCGGCACCTCCACCACGACCTCCTTTGTCGAATCTGCCGCCGGCATTGAAGCGGGCGGCCGAACCGGACTCACCTCCATCGTGGTCGGGACGCTCTTCCTGCTCTCACTCTTCTTCCACCCCTTGATCGTCGCCGTACCGGCGATTGCAACGGCCCCCGCATTAATCTTTGTCGGCCTGCTTATGGGACAAAGCCTTCGCGACATCCCCTATGACGACTATACGGAGACCTTGACCGCGATCTTCACTGCAATCGCGATTCCCCTCTTTTTCAGCATCACGCACGGCTTGGCCATCGGCATGATCCTCTTCCTCTTCATGCGTCTGGCAACCGGCCGGATCAAGGAAGTCAACTCGATGACATTCGTCATCGGTGCGATCTTTGTCGCATTCTACGCGATCGGATAAAGCCTCGCCGCGTCCGTCATGCATCGTCGATCTTTCATCAGCGGGACACTGGCCGGCATCGGGAGTGCCGCACTTGCAGCTTGTCAATCCGGACAGAAGAGCCCGCCGATTCAAGGCAGCTTGCAGCGGAAGCCCATTCCCGTCATCTACGATTCCGACATCGGAGGCGATATCGATGACACATGGGCCTTGCACATGTTGCTTCGCTCCCCCGAGGTCGACATCAAGCTTCTGGCTTCGGATTCGGACAACACCATCTTCCGGGCACGCTTGATGGCGAAACTGCTGGACTACGGCGGCTACGCGCACATTCCGGTCGCGATCGGCATGAAGCGCGACGACAAGCCCGATGCCCAGTCCGGATGGCTGGGCAACTACCAGTTGGAAGACTATCCCGGCACGGTGCACCAGGACGCGGTGGATGCCATCATTCAGACCATTCACAGCTCGCCGGATCCCGTAACTCTGATCTGCGTGGGGCCGATGCCGAATATCGGCGAGGCCCTCAAGCGGGATCCCGGCATCGTGAAGAATGCCCGCTTTGTCGGTATGTACGGTTCGATCTACGAGGGCTATACCGGAACAGGGGAATCCATCTCAGCCGAATGGAACGTCCAGCAGTCCCACGAAGCGCTTCAGGCGGTCTTTGAGGCGGACTGGGACTGTACCATCACGCCGATCGACAGCTGCCAGCACGTCGTACTGAAAGGCGATCTCTACCGCAAGGTACGCCGAAGCAAGGACCCGCTGGCCAAAGACCTGATGGCCAACTACGACCATTGGATCCGCGATGTGAAATGGTTGAAGGAAAAAATGAATCCCGAAACCGAGAGCTCCATCCTCTACGATACGGTCGCCGTGCATCTCGCCTACAGCACGCGCTGGTTGAAGATGAAGAAGCTCCCGCTCCGAGTGGATGCCAAGGGCTTTACCCGGATCGATGAGGCCAAGGGCCATCTGGTCAACTGCGCAGTCGGCTGGACCGACATGGCTGCATTCGAGAGCGATCTCGTTGCGCGCCTGACCCGTGACGGCTAGGACCGACGCAACTGAAGGAACACAATTTTTCTAAACCGTGAATGGACGTTAATTAACGTGAATTAGGAAAAGACGCATTTATGTTAAAAAAAATCACACCCTATCTTCTTTTTGGTCTTTTTGCACTTACCGGCCTACAGGCTGCGATTCCGATCAAGGTGGTTGTTGTCAGCATGTTCGAAATCGGCGAGGACACCGGCGATATCCCCGGCGAGTTCCAATTCTGGATCGAGCGTAATGAGGTGAAGAAAATCGAAGCGCCTCTCGGCTGGCGCGACTACTACCTGCGCGACGACGGTTTGCTGATCATGTGCACCGGTGGCGGCATCACGAATGCGGCCACCTCGGTGACGGCACTTGCCCTGGATGACCGTTTCGACCTGAGCAAGGCGTACTGGATCGTAGCCGGCATCGCCGGTGCCGACCCGGAAGATTGTTCCCTCGGCAGTGCCGCCTGGGCAAAGTGGGTCATCGACGGCGACCTCGCCAAGGAAATCGATTCTCGTGAAATTCCGGAGGAATGGCCCTACGGCATGATTGCCCTCGGGGCCAAGCGCCCGAACACTTTGGACGACGGTTGGCAGGTCGAGACAATCAAGTTCGAGCTGAACGAAGGACTCGTCGACTGGGCCTATGAATTGACCAAGGATTACCCGCTCCCGGAAAATGAGGAAATCAACGAGTTCAGCGAGATCTACTCCGGCTATCCGAATGCCACCAAGCCTCCCTTTGTCATGATCGGCGACTCCCTCGCCTCCTCCACCTATTGGCACGGCTTTGCCCTCAACGACTGGGCGAATGATTGGGTCAAACTCCATACCAACGGGGAAGGCAACTTCGTCATGTCGAACATGGAGGACACCGGAACCGCCACCGCGCTGCAGCGTGTCGCCAAGACCGGCAAAGTCGACTTTGAGCGCCTGCTGGTCCTTCGTACCGCCAGCAACTTCTCGACTCCGCCGATCGGCAAGGATGTCGTCTGGAGCCTGTTTGCGAAATATCCCGCCAACGGCGTGCCTGCCCTGGAGGCGGCACATGCCCTGAGCACCGAGGTCGCCGACGCCCTGATCAAGGACTGGGACGAGTATGCGGACACCATCCCCGGCAACTAGGCAGGAAAACAGCCGCAGTAATAATTAAACGAAGGCCGCTTGCCATGGCGGCCTTCGTAAATCATACTCTGGTCCATGCCACTCAAGAAAATCGCCCCGCTCCATGAGATGACGCGCCTGCTTTCACGCGTCGCCATGCAAACCGAAACGCCCGACCTGGTCATCACCGGCGCCCGGATGCTCTCGACCTATTCGGAGCGCATTCTACCGGAGCGCGAAATCTGGCTTAAGGGCGGACGTATCGCATGTGTCCAGCCTGCCGGCACCGCGCGTAGCAAGAATTTGAATACGGTTTACTACGACGCGAAGGGCGGAATCATTGCCCCCGGACTGGTCGACCCGCACATCCACATCGAGAGCAGCATGATGACGGCCTGCGCCTACGCGGAAGCCGCCCTGCTCAACGGCACCACCACCATCTTCTGCGATAGCCATGAAATAGGCAACGTGGCAGGTGTCGACGGCGTGGAATGGATGCTGGAAGATGCCCGTTGCGCGCCGCTCAACATCTTCCTGACTGTGCCCAGCACCGTGCCTGCTACCTCCCCGAAGTTTGAAACCGCCGGCGGAGACCTCACCCCGGAACGGATCGCAGGCATCTTCGACAAGTGGCCCGAAGCCGTGGCCCTTGGCGAAAAAATGGACTTTGTCCAAGTCTGCACCTCCGATGAACGCTCCCACGCAATCATCGCGGAGGCGCTCAAACGTGGCCGGCCGGTCTGCGGGCACATTTACGGACGCGAATTCGTCAGCGCCTATGCCGCAGGTGGGGTCACCGACACCCACGAGGCCATCGACAAGGAAATCTCCGAAGACCTGCTTGAAGCGGGCGTCTGGATCTTCCTCCGCGGTGGTCCGCCCACCACGCCCTGGCATAGCCTGCCGGAAGCCATTCGCCCCATGACCGAAAATTCGGTGGCCGCCAAACGCGTCTGCGTCTGTACCGACGACCGGGATGCCGACGACCTCTTCCTCTTCGGGATGGACTGGGTCGTGCGTCAGGCGGCCAAGGCCGGCTTCTCCCCGGAGTTGGCTTGGAGCGCCGGATCCCTGCACAGTGCCAGCCGCTACGCCATGGATAATGAAATCGGGGGCCTCGGCCCCGGACGCCGGGCCGACTTGGTGCTGCTCAACGACGATTTGGAAGTCCAGAATACCTGGTACGGAGGCGAGCTGGTCGTGGAAGACAAGACGGTGACTCCAGTGCTGGAAAAGACCCTCTCCGAGGACAGCTATACTTACCCGCAAGCAGCCTACCAGACCGTAAAGCTGCCGGAATCCCCCAAGCTCTTGCCGGAGCTGCCCAAGGGTCCCTGTACCTTGAATTTGCTACGAACCGAACTGCCGGGCATCGTCACCCTCCACAAGACCGTGGAACTGGAGTCAGCGCCCGAATCCTGGGACAGCGTCCTGCAGGCAAATGACCTATGCTTCCTCACCGTGGTTGAGCGCTACGGCCAAAATGGCGGCATCGGCTATGGTCTGCTCCAGAACTTCGGTCTCGAACGTGGCGCCGTTGGCAGCAGCGTTGGCCACGACGCCCATAATATCGTGCTCGCCGGCACCAATGAGAGCGACATGCAGATCGCATTGTCGGAAATTGAAAAGACCCAGGGTGCGGTGGTCGTGGTCGCCGACGGTGCGATCCTCGCGAAAGTCGACCTGCCTATAGCCGGTCTGCTCTCCGACAAGCGCGCCCGCGTGGTGGCCGAAGAAACCATCGCCCTGAAAAAGGCTTGGAATGCCCTCGGTTGCACCCTGCCCTACATGGGTTTCAACCTACTGCCGCTCTCCGTGATCCCCGAAATCCGCTTAACTGACAAGGGCCTCGTCACCGTTCCGGGCATGGAAATCCTGCCGCTTGTCGAGCCACGAGGCTAAAGCTATCTTTCATTCTGCACAGGCTTGTCTGCGGGGGCTATCGTTTCCCCGCAGAACGGCGTCGCTTTCCAAATCTTCTTTGTGTGGCTCGGCATCTTGGCTCTGAGCCTCCACAGCGGAGCTTTCTCTATCTGGTATGGTTTGCTAGGTCCATAGAGACGGTGTACCCATCAGGTTTGATACGTCATGGATAATACCAGACCGACTGATCCCCATTCTAAATAACTCATCCGGCTAACGCCGTATGCTACGGAAGGGCAATTTCGTAGCATCGACGGTCACGTCGATGACAAATTCCTGAGACGCCATAATTTAACTCGAAGAGGTATGACTCCCCCCCTTTCTGAGTATTTCCCAAAAAACAAAAAGGCTGCCGTTTACACGGCAGCCTTTGTTTAAGATCTGATTTCGCTTGGTTTGGCCTGAAGGCCTTACCAGGAGTACTTCACACTGACTTCGTAGCTACGCTCGGGTCGTGCCACAATGGAACCGTTGCCGTAACCGGAATTCGGAAGGTCCCAGTTCTCTTCATCTGTCACGTTGAAGATGGAGAACTCGAAGCGCCAGTTTTCGTATTCGTAGAAGATCTTGGCATCCACTTCATACTGCCAGTCAGTACGGAGCGAGGTTGCTTCAAGGAAGACATCGTCATCGTAGTCACCATTAGTATCCACGCCAAAGGTGTATCCTTCATAACCGGAATTCATCGGTCCGGTCACAACCACATTGGCCTGAACACCGAAACCGTTGTCCCACTGGTATTGAGCCAAGGCATTGAAGAGGTGCTTCGGCACACCAGGAGTCTCGAATTCCTTGCCGCTTGCAGTCGGGAAGGTCGGCGAAACATAGGTACCACCAGTCAGGTACGCTTCCTCGGCGGAATAACCTGTGGCGTAGAAGCCACCAGAGGACTTGGAATCCAGATAGGAATAACCCACCGTTGCGTAGAAGTTACGATTCGGCTGGTAGTTCAACTCGACTTCAAAACCATCGGTCTTGATGAAGGAAGTCGATCCGTCTTGGTTACGGGAAGTATACTCCTGACGGAAGAGTGCAGCCCCCAGATACATCTTGTTATCAAAGAAGGAAATGTTGCTACCCAACTCATAGAGCTTAGTGCCCAGATCGTCATCAAGGGAACTTGCAGTAATAGCCCCACCAGTTCCCACGCTGAAGTGCTTGCCTTCGTTATAGGTCAGGTAGACTGCGGATTCTTCCGTCGGCTTGAACACGAAGGATGCATTTACATTAAACAAGGTAGCGTCATAGTCGTCACCATTGTAGAGATCCTCGTCGAGCTTGTACTCAAGGCCATCATCATCAATGCCAACGATTTCGTCCGGCACAGCCTCGAAATGATCGACATAATCGAGGGTGTAACCGGCAAGAAGTGAGAGACGGTCCGTGAACTTGATGTCAGCCTGTGCAAACGGGCCAATGATCCATGTTTCGGTGTCAACCGCCTCACCGGTACCGACATACCAGCGGCTCAAACCGTTGCGACCGGATTCATCCGACAGCGCCCAACCTCCATAGAATTGATCTTCTGGAATGTTGATGAGACTGTTCGAACGGGTCAGGTCCCAGAAGTTAGCCGGTTCGTTGTAGTAATGGTTGACCGACCAGATTTCCTGGTACTTGACGCGTACCCCATAATTCAAGCTGATACCAGCCATGCCTTCCGGTTCGAAGTCTTGAAGTACTTGGAATCGGTTTTCAAGCGACCAGTTATCACGCATCATTTCCGAATAGTGGTAGGAACTCCAAGTGGAACGATCCTTATAGTGGAAATAGGTGTTGTTGGTGAGCTTCAAGTCTTCAGAAACATTGAATTCCTGAATCGCCTGCGCCCAGAAGACGGTCGCATTGGAGTCGTCCCCCGGAGCGGAAAGTTTCCACTCGCGGTCGGCACTCACGGGGTTGTCCAAATCCACCGGGATGTAGTTCCGGTACCCTGAAGCACCAGTGACATATGACGCATAATCGGCATCGCTACCGATATTCGGAAGATACTCGCCGTCATCAATCAAAGATTGCGTCGCACGATTGATCCCCCAGTTCTCGGTGTAGTTGCCCTTGTAGAACTCGGCCATGACGTCGAGACGATACTTATCGTTCGGCTTCCATGCCAAGGTTGCATAGATGGCTTGGCTCTTTTGGTACCAGTTGTCCCAGAAACCCTCCCATTCCTTGCCTTGGAAGGAAACACGGGCCGCCAGTGTTTCACTGATCGGCATGTTAACGTCAAGGTCCAGCGTGTGCTGGTCGAAGGAACCATAAGTGTATTCCACACTACCGCCTTCTTCAAAGTAGGCACGCTTGGTCACCAAGTCGGCATAACCACCCACATAGTTGGAAGTACCGTAGACCGCACCGGCCGGGCCCTTCACGATATTGACGGACTCGACGGAGTTGAAGTTGATCGGCACACCATTACCATTGGTCGAGTGACCGCGGCGCATTCCATTAATAAACAAGTCCGCTTCCTGACCACGAAGATTGGGAGTCGTCGGAGCCCCAAAATTCGATTTGGTGTATGAGGAGGAAGTCAGCTTGGAGAAGTCGCGAACGTCCTTGATGCTAATCGCGTCAAGCTGCTCACGGGAAACGATGTTCACGTTACGCGGGGTATCCAAAATGGAACGCTCGGTACCGTAGACAGAAGTAATCGGACGCGTGGTCGCGAGAATGCTTTCTTCAATGGGCACCTCATCCACTTCCATTTCTTCAAGAACGATCGTATCTTCCTCGGCGGGCGCGTCCTGTGCGAACACAGCCGGCCCGGATAGCAGGCATGTCGCCATGCCTAATATGATTTTATTCGTGTATTTGTTCATTGTTAACTAGTGTTGCAGTAGTCGCGAACATTTTTAGCAACTGACATGCCAACCAACACCCCTCAACTGGCCAAAATAGAACGATTTATATAAAAACCCACAAATTACGTTTTTAAGTAATAACTAATATAGGCCCAAGAAAACCAGCAATGACCGGGTGGTATGCGAAATGCTATTTAGGCTCTCAATATGCCTAAAGTAAGACTATCCGGAACGATCACGGGCAGCGACGACCCCAACCGGGAAGTGCGCGCCAAAATGCTATATCAACTTTTCTCCCGGGGCTGGGATATTTATAATTCCAACGGCGACCAGCGCATCACACTCTCAAATATAGAACGCAAAATCGTCGAAGCAAACGCCTTTATATTTATGCCTGGAGCGAGTCTGGAGGACTTATTTAAAGCGATTTCTATATTTGTCGGCTACCAGACACTGGATCCGAATCTTTCAAGTAAAGCGACTGTGATCCTGAATGCGGACGGAACCTGGACCCCCATGTTCAACCTATTGGGAAACCTGCATACGCTGGGAACGATCCGGCAGAATTACCGCAATTACCTATTGGAAACCGCCAACCCGGAAGGCGTGCTCTCGGAACTCGAAAAAGTCCAGCGCCTGGGCGTCCCGGATCCGGGACGCACCAAAGTGACCGAATGCTCGGAAACAAGCTATGATACGCCCCTGCCGGCCGGCTCGACAGGTAATGTCTGTATTTTTTGCTCGGCCAGCATTGAGGACGAGAGCTACTTGGAAGACGGCTATGCCCTCGGCCGTGAACTCGCCATGAATCAAATGGGCTGCGTGTCCGGTGCCGGAACGACCGGCGTGATGGGAGCCGTCGTGCGCGGTTCCGTCGATGCCGGGGGTTGGACCGGAGGTTCAAACGTCCCGCATATCATCGAATTGGAAGGACTCCCGGAAGGACTCTCCAGCTTCTGGCTGCGCAACGACATCTACACTCGAATGGAAGCCATGATCGAGAACTCCGATGCCTTTGTCATCTTTCCCGGCGGCGCCGGAACCGTACAGGAAATGCTCGCGCTCCTGATCTTCAAGCAAATGAACCACCCCTGCATGATGGGGAAGCCGGTCATCCTTTACAACCGTCTCAACCCGGACGGCAGCACACGCTTCTGGGACAAGTTGATCGACCTACTCGAACCCTGGGAAAACGACACCTTGTACACCATTGTGGAGGATCTCGATGCAATCGTACCGGCGACGAAGGGGCTGTTGAAGCATAAGATCTGCGCTTCCTAAGCGACTCGCACTCTGGAGCACTTAATCCACACAAACAAAATGGGGCGCCGGCATGAATCCGGCGCCCCATTTTGTTTGATAAACTTCGATAGGACCGATGCGGATTACACCGACTCGGCTTCAGCACTGGTCAAAGCGGCATCCTCCGTTGCGGCACTGATTTGGACGACTTTCGCCTCCCCCTCTTCTTTCACAACGAGGCAGAGCCGGACGAACAGGAGCGAGAGTGCGGCCAGACCATACCCGAGCACCCATTCCCAAGCCGGACTAAAACCGGAAGTGACATCGGTTTCGAGCACCTTGAAACTATGTATGATCCCCACCGCAGCCATGATCGAACCGGCCAGCAGCCAGTTGATGACGGACGAAAATTTCTTGTCGATAATCGCGACCATGACCGAAGTCAGGACAATCGAAGAGTAGAGCCAGCCCTGCTCCAGAGCGAAGATCCCGTTGGCATACAAATTACTCTCTGTCAGCGAATGGAATAATTCCGCAGTATAGGGCATGGCCTCCGTACCATAGCCGACTCCCCCCAGAATACGCTTTAGGATGAGCGCGCAGAACGCACCCATGCCTGGTAGCAGACCGGCAATGATCGCCGGTGCATGCTCTTCCGGAACAGCCTGGAAAGCTTGCGCGCTAATCGTAAATCCGACCCAGATCAGAATCGCCATCCCGGCTTCGATCGGCACTAGCTCGGAAAGCAAACCGAGACTTCCGGTCAGGCAGAGCAAAGCCATGGCAACCCCATTCAGCAAGGAATAACCGGCACGCGCCCCGATGGTCTTCATCCCCAAATGGCCAATATAGATCGTAGTGGGAAAAGGAGACCCCAGCCCGCCGGCAATCACCGACCCGATACCATTCACGAGCAGGGTCTGCTTCGGCTCGTAGTCGTCGCCGGCGGCCGCCGCCGCCTCGATCACCTGCATCGACCCGATCACATTGATCATCCCCATTGGAATGATGATCGCGGCATAGGAAATCATTTCGCCGAGGCCACCCAGCACTTCCAAGCCGTAGAGCCCCGGCAGGTGCAGGCCGAGCTGAAGCCCCGAATCTCCCAGACTGTCGACCGGACTACGGAAGCCCATCCAGTGTGAACCCCAGCAAATGAGTACGCCAATGACCAGTACGATGAAACCGCCCGGGATGTTCCCCTTCAGACGTACGCCACCATAAAAGAAATACAAGGTCAGGAGCAGTGTGGTAATCCCCACTTCCGGAAACGCATAGGCACGGAAAGTGTAATCCGCCGCAATGAAGAAAAGTCCGACGGCGGCCAAGGCCGACAGCAGCGCCGCGCGGGAAGCCACCTTGCGCAAGTGATGCACGAAAAAGGAGCCGACGACTTCAATAAGACCCGAGCCCAGACAGGCAACCACACCCGCTTTCCAGGCAATGATATCGGCCGCCTCTTTACTGAGCCCCTTCGAGAGGGCGATTTGCTGGGCGGGCAGCATCACGTAAAAAGTGAAAAAGAAAAGGGGCAGCAAATTGATCCCGTAGGGCATCGCAGTCACATCGTTGCGCCCTTGCTTCAAGCCCAACTGACGGGCCTGCCAGGCATAGAACGCATTTCCAAAGAGCAAGCCCAGCGCCATCGCCGGCAGGACCCGCTCTGCGATCATCTCGATACTGAACCCGAGCACCGAAGTGCTCAGGCTAATGATTAAGAGAAAATTAATGAAGTTGTTCAGCCCGAGAGCGAAGAACCCATCCAAGTCACCTTTAACGAACCATTTCACGAAAGCCCTCATAAGCATGAGAAGCGCCAATTATAGACAGCATAACGACAAGCGCCCTCAATGGCCTGGCTTTTGCTAAGCCTCGTGCATGCTAAAAAACCACAAAACCCTGCTTAAACGATTCACATCAAGCGGCTTTGCGCTGCTCGCCGGCTTACTGTCCGTCGGCGCGCAAGAACCCGTAAAAAAAGTGAAAGTGGTCATCGTCACCCTCTTTGAACAGGGCGAGGATACGGGCGACAAGCCCGGCGAATTCCAACTTTGGGCCGAACGCTACCCGCTCCCCGAAGTCATTCCCCTACCCCATGGCAACCGCGACATGCGCTGGAATGAGGAAGACGGGGTGCTTGGCATCGTGACAGGAATCGGCACCGCCAAGGCGGCCGCTTCCATCACCGCAGTCGCACTGGACCCGCGCTTTGATTTTTCCGAAGCCTACTGGCTGCTTGCCGGCATCGCCGGCTTTGACCCGGCAGACGCCTCCTTGGCAAGCGTGTGTTGGGTGGACTGGGTCGTGGACGGCGACCTCTCCCACGCCATTGATATTCGCGAAGCCCCCGAAGACTGGCCGACCGGTCGCTTCCCGTTCCGCGCGAAAGAGCCCTACGGGCAACCGCGCCCGGCCAGTGAGGGCTCCGTCTTCCACCTTAACGAGAACCTGACCGACTGGGCCTATGGACTCACCAAGGACATCGAACTCACCGACACGGAAGGCCTGCAGAAGCGCCGATCTTTGCATACCGATTATCCCACGGCCATGAAACCTCCCTTCGTCGTGAAAGGCAGCTACCTCGCAGCCATGAACTACTGGCACGGTGCCCTCTTAAATGAATGGGCCAACGAATGGGTGAAGTACTGGACCGACGGGGAAGGTGAATTTGTGGCTTCCGCAATGGAAGGCAGTGGCATGATGATCGCGATGGAGTTTCTGAACCAGTCAGGTATCGTCGATCGGGATCGCGTCATGATGCTACGTTCGGCCAGCAATTATACCATGCAATGGCCCGGCGCCACCGCCATCCAGAGCAAGCGTGGTGAATCCATCGGCAGCTACTCGGCCTTTGTGCCGGCACTCGAGAGTGCCTACGCAATCGGAAGCCCGGTCGTGCGCGAAATCGTAAAGAACTGGGAGCGCTACGAGACGACGCTGCCCGGATCTGAAGAATAATCGGCAGCGAGGAGGGAGAAGCGATGGCAGGACAAGTAACACGACAAGCACCACCGGAATACAAATACCATATTCTGCTGGGATTGTATGTCGGCTTCTGGGGGATCCTGCAGAGCATCACGGTCAAGCTGGTCCCGCTCGATCTCTCGGCCATCGGACTCGGGGTGCTGGCTTTCAGCTATGGCTCATTTGCCCATGCCTTCACCTTTCCCTGCACGGATGCGGTGGCTGAAGTCTGGGGTGCGAAGCGTGCGCGCCTCATGGTTTATCTGGGCACCGCGGTCTATATCATTGCCACGGCCATGATCTTCATCGCCACGCTACTCCCTCCGGCTGCGGGTTGGCCACACAACGATGCCTACACGGCTCTCTTCGCCGCAGCACCCCGCATCGTACTCGGCTCGATTGTCGCGACGGTTTTTGCCCAGCTCTGGGATATATTCATCTTTGAATGGATCAAGCAGCGTACCGGACAACGCTATCTTTGGTTGCGAAACAACCTCTCGACTTGGGGCTCACAGTTCTTCGATACCGTGCTCTTCTACTCCATCGCTTTCTATGGGATCATTCCCAACGATGTTCTGCCCAAGCTGGTGCTGGGCTCCTACCTGCTCAAACTCCTGGTGGCATTGATCGACACCCCCGTCGTCTATCTTGTCGTCTATTGGCTGGTGGGCTCCTGGACAGCGGAAGGTGATATCGAGGAGCCCGAAGCACAAGCGGTCCCAGCAGTGACTCCGGAACTAGCGCCAGAAGTCGACATGTAACTGGAGGATCTCGGCCTCGACCTCGGGAAAGGGCCCGTGCACCTCCACCGTTTTTTGTCCCGCCTCGATCACCACACGGCACGGGAGGCTCATGGTCGGGTTTGCATCATGGGCTCCCGTCAATTGGAGCAAACTGCTTTCACTCACACCGTAGACGACACGGCCAATATTGGCCCAATAGATCGTGCCCGTGCACATGACACAGGGTTCGAAGTTGGTGACCAGCGTGCATCGCCAGAGAAACTCAGGGTCGTAACGCAAGGAGGCCTCCCGGGCCAGTTCGGTCTCGGCGTGGCGAACGGTATCCACATTGCCTGCTTCCAGCAAAACCGTGTCGCCGTCCGGCCCGATGAGGACCGCGCCAAAGGGATGGTGCCCCTGCTCCATGGTTTTGCGCGCTACCTCGTTCGCGCTTCGCAGCGCAACAATCATCTGTTCATGCGTCATACCTGCGGCTAGCAAAAAGCAGGCCGCCCTAGTCTTCCTTCATGGCCTGATTGCGCCGGCTATGCGCGACTTTGCCATCTCCCGAAAGCAAAACGGCGATAAAGCGCGTTTCGGGAAAATAGGAGCAGATGATCATGATAATGACAGTGATCGGCACACAAAGAAACATCCCCGGGATGCCCCAGATCGATCCCCATAGGCCTAGGGAAAGTAGTATAATGGTCGGGCTCAGGTTTAGGCGGTTGCCCATGAGTTTGGGTTCGACCAGACTACCGATACAAAACTGAAGCGCCGTCAGGATCGAGGCGGTCATGATAAAAGGCCCCACCGTCTCGAATTGCACCAGCGCGAGAATCGAGGGAAAGGCCGTCGCGATGATTGAACCGATGGTCGGAATGAAATTCAGGAGGAAGATCAGGACCGCCCAGAAACTGGCAAAGTTCACCCCGACGAGCCGGAGCACCAAATAACTGAGCAGGCCGGTGGCCGCGCTGGTCAGGACCTTGATCCCGATATAGGAACGTATGTCCCGCCGCATCTTGGCCATCAGCTCAAAAATATCCTCCTGCCGTTCCGGATCCGGAAAAAGCGCCTTGATCTTATTCGGAAACGTCCGCTGTTCGAGCAGCAGAAAGATCAGGTAGACGATAATAATACCGGTACTACTGACTAGGGCGCGCACGGTGCCACCGAAGTCTTGCAGGTAACTGCGAAAATCCAGTTGGCCGAGAAATTCTTTAAGGTTGGGGGCTTCCGCCGCTTCCACCCCGAACAATGCGTAGCCGGTGTAGATCCACCGCTCGAGGTTGTGCTGGTACTCCGGCGCAACCTTCACCACACTGGTGATGTTCACGGTAATCAACTGTACGACCGAACTCAAGGAAACAAGAATGATCCCAAGTGCCAAGAGCATGGAAACCGGCTTGGGGATACCGATGCCTTTGACCTGAACCGAACTGATCGCGTGGGCCAGAATGCTGATGAGATAGGCCACCGCCCCGGCGATTACAAGTGGAAGCAAAAGCGCCTGACCGATGTAGAGCAGGTAGAATGTCAGGAAGACGGCAATCATCGCCATGGCCACGCGCAGAAGCTTCATAGGGCCCATACTGTTCAGACAGTCAGCCGCTTGGCAATCCTATCCCTACTGCCGCGCGACTACGGATTAAATTTTGGAACAGGTTTGCGTGTCTGGCATACGCCACTTTTAAAGCAGGGAATCATGCGACTCAGAGCGGAACATTGCCGATCCTGCAAGCAAAGTCTTTCACCGCAAGACACGCACTGCCCGGGATGCCGGAAACGATGCGATCGACTCGTGGAACGAATCGCTGTGGGATGCATGGTCGGGCTCATCGCACTAATATTGTTCTTCCTTCTGTGCAAATCATCGAGCCATTCAAGCGAGGCCACAACGGGAAGTATCGCGGCACCCCCGACCGGGCCAAGTCGGCTCGAAGGCAGCACGAGCTCAGCCACACAAAACAGTATCCTTCGTATGGTCGCCTTTTACAAAGGCACTGCTTTTCGTCAGGATGAGCGGCAATATCCGTTTTACGTCGCCGAAAAGGAATGGAACGATGCGACGAGTCGCTACGACTACTACCGCAAAGGCATGGAAGGTGTCGAGTTGCCCTCGAAAGGGGACCACCGCCGTTATATCATTTCGGAAAATCAAGCCGACTACCCTGAGCCCGAAAGTGCCTGTGGCCCGACCGCCCTACTCAATCTCTATATATGGTATACAAAATTCGGCCTCATCGAGGAGAACATCCGACACTCGGACGAACAACGCTACAAGCTACTCAAATTCGAGGAAATCGATCAACACCTCCTCGAACTCCAAAGGATGACGCGCAGTCACAAGGGAGGCACCAACTCCCTCGAGCAAGTTGTCACACTGGATGAACTGGTCCAAGCCCACAGTCCCCAAGGCATCCGCATCCATTTTGAAATCAAGGACCCTCCACTCACGAATCATGATTTCCTGAAAGTCAGTCGTAACTACAGGGCAGGATTTCTCTATGTCCGTCCCGAGGATCCGAAGAGTGGCCAGTTGCTGGATTACCATGTGGTTCTCATTGTCCGCGCCGACACCTCGGGCACCTTGACCCTTGCGAACTGGGGCAAGTTCCAACACGGGCGCCTGTCGAACCGCCAGGACGGACAGTGGTTCATCCCGAGCGAGCCCGACTACGCCCCGCTTCGAATCGAGAGCCTGACAACAATCATACCCTTTACTCCGGATTCATAATGACACCCTTCAATCACAGCAAACATATCGTCGTACTCACTGGTGCGGGCGTCAGCGCGGAAAGCGGGCTCAAGACTTTCCGAGACGCCGGAGGACTCTGGGAAGGCTTCAGAGTCGAAGATGTCGCGACACCTGAAGCCTGGAAGGCCCACCCGCAACGGGTCCTCGATTTTTATAACATGCGCCGCCGTCAACTCTACGAGGTGGAACCGAACCCGGCGCACCTGGCCTTGGCCCGGCTCGAACAAAGTTTCCGGGTCAGTATTATTACCCAGAATGTCGACAACCTGCACGAACGCGCCGGATCCACTCAGGTACTCCATCTGCATGGTGAACTCGACTACGCACGTAGCACGGCCGACGAAACTCTGGTCTACCCCTTGGAGGGTAAAGACATTCGCATGGGTGATACTTGCGAACTCGGCAGCCAGCTCCGCCCACATATCGTATGGTTCGGCGAAATGGTTCCGGCGATGGAAACCGCGGCCTCAATCACTTCGACTGCGGATATCCTCATCGTCATCGGCACCTCACTCATAGTCTATCCGGCAGCTAGCCTGGCTTATCTCGCTCCAACGACTGCGGCCAAGTTTCTCGTCAATCCGGAGATACCGGAAGAAGCCCGGCGATACGACTTTGAGTTTCTCGAAGCCAAGGCTGCCACCGCAATTCCCGAACTTGTGAAACGACTCTGCACGCAGAACAAATGAGTCGGTTTTCTGCCGACGACCAGCCGACCGCAACATCAGGGGGTATACCCTAAGCGAACCAGGCTGTAGACCGCATAAACACTGACATTTTAACAGTTCGTTTATAACAATATACGTAATTTACCGTATTCGATTTTCTACCGCAATCGGCTAATGTCTGGGCTACCTCATCACCTGTTTCATTCGGATTTAGACATTAGCTACTCATGAAATCGTCACTCAACTTTCTGTCCCTTTTAGCAGTTGGATTTTTTGGCATCCAAACCGGTTCCCACGCACTCACTCTGATTGCTTCGGAAGCGGATTGGGAAGCACTCCCCACGACCGCGACCGACAATCTGGCCTTGAGCAGTGACATCGTCTTTACCGCCAGCCCCAAGCAAATCGACCTTGGCAGTTATAATTTCGACGGCCGCCACCATACGATCCAGCTGCCGGCCGGCAGCTTTACAGGGCTCTTCAAACTCAGTGGCGGACATATTCAAAACCTGAATATTGACTTGGCCTCAGCCAGCCTGGCAAGCAGCGCCGGTGCCTTGGTCGCTGGTTCGAGCGATACCACCAGCAACAACTACGGCCAGCTCACTCGTTGCAGTGTCTATTCCAGCACCGGTACGGCAATCAGCGGGGCGGACTCCTGCGGTGGCCTCGTCGGCGAGAATTTCGGAAATGGCAGCAGCCGTATCAGCGACTGCATCTCTAGTCTGGATATCAATGAATCCGACTTGTCGGGCGGCATTGCCGGCCCCGGCTTTTATGGAACCATCGCGAATTGCCAGATGAAGGGATCCCTCGGAGTCGATAGCCGCAATTGTGGTGGTATTCTCAGTTCCGACCGGCCTGCCCTGGGGATCGCGTCAACCATCACTCAATGCGTGATGTCCGGCAATGTGAACGGGATCCTGAGCGGCGGGATTGTCGGTCAATCCTTCAATTCGCCCATTTCGAAGTCGATCATGACCGGAACCACACAAAGCGACACTGCCGGTGCGATCCTCGGACAATGGCAGAGCACGACGAACGGGGAAGTTGACATCCTGACAGACTGCTATGTGGCATCCACAGACGCATCCACCGGATCCTCTATGATCGCCATGGTCAGCAGCGTGGTCTGGAACGTGACCCTGAGAGTCAAGAACAGCTATATGGTCAACGAGGACAGTCTCGCAAACAGCTCCAGCCGGTCCATTGTCAACAGCCTCACCTATACCTTTGCGACTTCAACCAATAGTTTCGTCTTCGATAATACCTACGGTGCCAGTGCTGCGGCCAACACTGTCTCCTCGGCCGCGGATAAAGGATGGACGGTCGACAGCAGTACCTACAGTTCAGACACATCGAGTCTGGAAGGCTCCTTTGATTCCAGCTGGGACAGCTCCATCTGGGAAGCCGTCAGCACCGGCTACCCCCTGCTGAAGGTATTTAAATCGTCCCTCTGGGTCGGCTATGGCAACTATGCGGAGAGCCCCGAGATCCCACCCCACCTTCAATTGGCTGCCAATGCCGGCAATATCGAACTGAGCTGGCCCGGGTTCTGGTCAGACTGGTCGCCTCAGGTATGCACCGACTTGGGCAGCGGAAGCTGGGATGCCGTCAGCGAATCCGTTACCGGTGAAACCACCCAATCCCTGAGTGTCAGTACCAGCGGCGGTGGTGCCAAGTTCTTCCGTCTGACCCAGTAAGACCGCAGCACTGCGGTAGCAGCGAATAATACCGGTTCGATCGAACTACGGAATGTCTGCAATTCGGCCATCGGCGTTACCGTCGATGCTCCATCACAGCGGTTTCGTTGTAGCATTCGGCATCAGCCGGATGATCGCCCCAATTGGCCAGACACATCCAGAATCGGAAGGAGCGGCAATATCGATCGGCCCCTGACTACGCCCGGCCGTTGTGGCCGTGCCTCAGGAGAATGGCACTACCTTAAGGGTGATTTGAGAGGAGATTGGTCTTTGATTTGAAGTCGCTTGCTAGACTTGAGATGAACCCAGTTGGGAGGGCGGGCTGTCCTCAGCCGCCGTGCTACGTACTTCGTGATGCGAAGCCTCGGCAAGATTGCCGCGCTGCGGAAAGAGGTCGTGTTCATCTGAGCTCGCTCTGTCGAATCGCGGCGATTGGGGACAATCGCCCTCCCTTAAGGGCGTACCATTCGTGCCTCAGGATGCGTTCTTCTTCGAGTAGAAGTCGTCGATCTTCTGGGCCACGTCGCGGTAGCTGATGTCCGCACCGTAGAGTGCCTTGAACTCGACCATGGCCTTGTCCATGTCGCCCTGTGATTCGTAGCATTCACCGAGCTCGTAAAGAACGTCTTTCTTCTGCTCGGTCACACCCGGAATTTCAGCCTTGGCTGTGGTCAGCTGTTCAGCGGCCAAATCGTGGAAGCCCTTGGCCTTATATGCCTTGCCCAGAAGGATCAAGGAATTGATCCGGACCTTCGGAGCACGAAGCGCCAATTGCAGTTCCTTGATGGCCTTGTCCGTTTCGCCATCTTCGAAGTAAAGCTCGCCCAGTTCGAAGCGATAGCTGAACTCGTTCGGATAGCGCTGGACCAGTAGCTCGGCCTGCTCAAGACGGAAACTGCGCTCCTCGGCCTGTAATTCCTTGAGTTTGGCCTCCAAAGCGGCATCGCCCGGAGTCGCTTCCAACTCGGCTTCGGCATCTGCAATGGCCTTTTGCATCTTCTCACGCTTCAGCGCACCGGCCATGCGTTCCAAATTCACGTCGGCACGACCGGATTCAAGTTGGCGGGCCTTCTCGATCCATTCCAGTGCACTGTCAAATTCACCTAGCTTGCGGTAGTGGCTGGAGAGTTCGCGATAGAAATTGATATTGTCGGGCTCGGCCTCGACTGCCTTGAGGGCGTCCGCGATGAGGGAGCGCAATCCGGCTTCACCGGTACGGGCACGGCTGGCCTGCTCCAACTTCTGGGCCTCTTCTTCGTCCTTGAGCTTTTCGCGGAAGCTCTTCTCTTCCTCCCACTTGCCCTTTTCGATCGATTGCTCCACCGAGGCCTTTTTGATCAGCCCCTGGATTTCGTCGTCACTGGGATCCCGGCGATACGCGGTGTCGCCCAGACGAATGGCGTCCTCGGTCTTGCCGATACGGATATAGGCACCCATCAACAATTTGACATTGTCCATGTTGCCGTCGTCGATCTTGTACAGTTCTTCGTAGGCGTAAGCGGCCGTCTCGTTCAATTCCAGAGCCTCCGCGGCAATACCGAGGATCTTGTGGCCCACCGGATTCGACGGATCTGCCTTCAGCATGTCTTCAGCCGACTCCAGCGCCTTCGCCGGATCCTTTTTGACCTTCGCTTCACTCCCGATTGAGAACGGGATGCTGGTCACCTTGGTCAGGAACTTCCCAAAGCCCTTACTCTTTCCACCGGAAGCACGCGATTGTGCTTGGCGCAAAATCTTGCGTGCTTCCAAACACTCGGGGTGCCGCTTCACGATATTCATCAAAATATCGACGGCATAGGCCGGATTCTTATCGACCGCCTTACGAGCATTCTCGATTTGCTTTTGTAGACGGTTATCAAGGTCTTTTAGGGGAATTTCTTGCATGGTTACGAAACTTCATGCTCAGCCCGAGACTGCTGTTGGTCAACTATCAATTACCTCCAGATCGGCTCGTGCAGCCTTTTCAAGGGATTTTAGAGCTTTTGTCACAACTTTGGGGTCCTCCGCCTCCACCAAAAGCCTCAGTTTCGGCTCAGTCCCGGAATAGCGCACCAGGAGCCGGCCG
Organism: Coraliomargarita parva; assembly: GCF_027257905.1. Taxonomy (NCBI): domain Bacteria; kingdom Pseudomonadati; phylum Verrucomicrobiota; class Opitutia; order Puniceicoccales; family Coraliomargaritaceae; genus Coraliomargarita; species Coraliomargarita parva. The sequence continues at coordinate 112,461 of NZ_JAPZEI010000007.1, read as the reverse complement.
GATTCGCCAAACTCGGCTTCCAGCTTTTCCATGGCCCGGGGAAGCTTCTTCAGCGTGTCCAGAGGACGCTTTTCCGCCACCTTCAGATTGAGGGTCTTTTGGGGAAACAAGGTGATTTCACGCCTGAGCTGAGAGAGCGGCTTACGGGTCTTGCACATCAGTTCAACCAACTTGACCGCGGCCAGCAGGCCATCTCCGGTTGTCGCAAAGTCGGAAAAAATAATATGACCGGAGGACTCGCCGCCGATATTCACATCCAGTGAACGCATTTTGCGGGCGACATTGCGATCGCCCACGTCCACCCGCTCGACACGGCCACCGGCTTGGCGTAGCGCATGGTCCAGCCCCAGGTTGCTCTGGATGGTGGCGACCAGCGTATTGTTACGGAGCGCTCCGGATTTCAGGGCATAGAGACCAAAAATTCCAAGTAGAACATCTCCGTCAACCAGTTCGCCTTTCTCGTCGCAAACGACCAAGCGGTCGCCATCGCCGTCATGTGCCACCCCCAGATTGGCCTTGTGCTCGCGCACGGCTTGACACAGCGCCTGAGGACATTCGCTTCCCACACCTTTGTTGATGTTCTCGCCGTCGGGATTGTCCCCGATCAGAATAAGCTCCGCGCCCCAGCGGCGAAACACCGCAGGCGAAGTCTCACAGGTCGCACCATTCGCCAGGTCCAGAACGATCTTCCAACCACAAAGACAGCCTTGATCCATCAAGGAACTCAGGTAGTTGATATAAAAGGCGGCCCCGTCCAGGGGATAGGATTTCGCCAGAGGCCGATCATCCAGCGAATCGCTTTCCGCATCGACCAGCTTCTCCAGTGCGTCTTCCTCGACCACGGTCAGCTTGCACCCCTTGGAGTTGAAAAGTTTGATCCCGTTGTCCTGAGCGGGATTGTGGGAAGCGGTGACGGCAATGCCGACATCGGACAGTTGCTCAAGCACCGACTGGGCGACGGCCGGCGTCGGGACAATCCCAAGATCATGCACATGAACCCCGTGCTTGTTTAAGCCTTGCACGAGGGCATCCACAAGGTTCGGACCGCTCATGCGTGTATCGCGGCCAATCACCGCATTGAGCATGGCATTGCGCTTTGAGGCAGCCAGATAGCGGCCCAGCGCAGACCCAAGACGATAGGCAAAGCCCGTGTTCATCAATGTGTCACCATAGGTGCCGCGTACGCCGTCTGTTCCGAAATATTTCCCCATAACCCGAATTCACTAGTTACTGACACCTTCGTAGAAATCCTTCGCACGGTCCAGCCAGTCGAGAGCAGCACCGCTTGACAGGACACTACGGGCGGATTCGATCCCCGACCGGAGGTCCGCTGCCGCCCCCGCAGCCCACAGCGCCGCTCCGGCATTCAACAGCACACTGTCCCGCAGGCCGGTCGAGACCTTCGAAGCGTCCCCGCTGAACAAGTCTTTCAGAATAACAAGATTATCCGCCACGTCGCCGCCTTTCAGTTCAGACGGATTACAGGGGGACAAACCGTACTCGCGTACGTCCAATGCACCGGATTGCCCGGCAAGGGAACCGAAGCCCGCGTAAGTATTGCTCCCGGCGCAACTGAGTTCGTCGAGTGCAGCGTCGGGCAACGGCTTGCCATGGACGACCAGTCCCCGGGACAATCCCAGCGTGCCAAGCGCTTCTGCCAATGGACCGACCCAGTGGTCCGCATAGACTCCGAGCAATTGATGCGCAGGGCACCCAGGGTTGATCAGTGGCCCCAGCAAATTAAAGATCGAACGTTGTCCCTCAGCCGCCAGCGCCTTACGCACCGGCATGATTGCCTTGAAAGCCGGATGAAACGCCGGAGCGAAGAAGAAACAATAATTTAGGCTGGCGAGCGACTCCCGCAAGACGTCATGCGGCGCTTGTAGCCGAATCCCGAGGGCTTCCAGGAGGTCCGCACTGCCGCATTTCGATGTGATCGAACGGTTGCCATGCTTGAATACCGGTACGCCGGCGGCCGCCACCAGAAAGGAAACCGCCGTCGAGATATTGAAGGTACCGAAACCGTCCCCGCCGGTACCGCAAACGTCGATCGCCCGCCCGGCCCAGGGCTCCACTCCGGGATCGATGGCGAGCTCACGAAAGCAGCCCGCAAAGGCGGCCACTTCCACCGCAGTCTCCCCCTTTGCCGACAAAGCCCTTAAAAAACCGGCCTTGTCCACATCCGCCACGCTTTCATCCGCCATTGACTGGGCCGCTTGGCGTGCCTGTTCGGCATCCAGGTCAATTCCGGTCTGAGCCTGTTCCGTAAGTTGTTCCAGTGCGCACATATATTGAAACTGAAGTGCTAGCCAATTGCTTCCGTGGGGTACGACAAGCATAAAGAATGGCCCCTATACGATCACAAATCGAATTGTCACGATTTCCGCCTTCCCATTGATCGTGTCGGAAGGCATACAACCAATGCGATGAAGTGGGCCGGACGAATCTTTTGTTTCCTAGTCGGATTAAGCGTGGCGAACGTGCTGTTCAGCCAAGTGGACCTCAAGGGGGAGCCACTGGACCCCCGACATGAAGCCAAAAGTTCTTTGAGCTACACGGACGCCGTGATACTCGGTCTGGTCGAAGGCATCACCGAATATTTGCCGGTCTCCTCCACGGGACACCTGATCTTGACCAATGCCTGGCTGGGGCTCGATTCGGACACCCCCCTGCCCGACCGCAACGGAGCACCGGTCATGGTCGAGGGGGATGACGACGGAACCACCGCTCCATTCACCATGGGCAATGCAGCCGACGCCTATGCAATCATCATCCAGTTCGGGGCGATCCTGGCCGTCGTACTCATCTATTGGAAGCGCATCCTCAGCATTGTCCTCGGCGTCTTGGGAAAAGACCCGAACGGCCTGAAACTACTACTCAACCTAATTGTGGCCTTTCTGCCCGCAGCCGTCCTGGGCCTCTTGCTCGACGAGTTCATCGAATCCGTACTGTTTGGGATCATCCCGGTGGTGATTGCGCTCATCGCCGGCGGCATCCTCATGCTGATTGTCACCCGTTGGCACACGCTCAAACACCGGGGCGAGTCCGTCGTGCATGAGACGGCCCAGACCCCCGACCTGCATGAGCTTTCCTTGAAGAAATGCCTGCTCGTGGGATTCCTTCAGTGTGTCGCCATGTGGCCGGGAACCAGCCGCTCCATGATGACGATCGTAGGCGGCTACCTTGTCGGCTTGAGCCCGACGCGGGCGGCGGAATTCAGCTTTCTTCTCGGACTGGTCACCCTAAGCGCCGCATCCGCCTATAAGACGCTCAGCGTTGGCCCGCTCATCCTGCAGACCATCCCGCTCGGCCCCATCCTCATCGGTATTCTGGTCGCAGCCATCGCCGCAGCCCTAGCCGTAAAATGGCTGGTGGGCTTCCTCAACAAGCATGGCCTCTCGCTCTTTGCCTGGTACCGGATCGCCCTCGGCATCACGGTATTTTTCGTGCTGGGTTAAAGCCGTAGATGTAGAGTTGCACAGGCGCTCAAGCTCTCTCAACATGGCCGGATTATGAAAAAAGTTGCTGTTGTCCTTTCCGGTTGCGGTGTCTTCGACGGCGCAGAAATCCACGAATCTGTGCTCACCTTGCTCGCGCTAGACCGCGCTGGCGCCAAAGTCACCTGCACGGCCCCCGATATCGCCCAAAAACATGTGGTCAACCATGCGACCGGTGAAGAAGAGGAAGAAGAAAACCGGAACGTCCTGGAGGAAGCGGCCCGCATTGCGCGCGGTTCGATCGAATCGATGAACGACCTAGCCCCGGACGAATTTGATGCCATTATCTTTGTGGGTGGTTACGGGGCCGCCAAAAACCTCTGCTCGCTCGCGTTCGACGGGGCGGAATATGATACGGACGCACTGATCGTCGATTTTATCCAGACCGCCCATGAGCAAGGTAAAGCCCTGGGCTTTATGTGCATCGCCCCCGCCCTGGCAGCCAGCGCGCTCGGCAGCAAAGGCGTCCAACTCACCATCGGAAACGATGCGGACACTGCAGCCGCCTTGGAGAAAAAAGGCGCCAAGCATGTGAACTGCCCGGTCGATGACGTGGTCGTGGATCCGGCCAACAAAGTCGTGACCACTCCCGCCTACATGCTCGCCGAGTCCATCACTCAGGCCGAGAGCGGCATTAACAAGCTTGTCGCGGAAGTACTTAAGCTTGCCTGAGCAAGTTGAAATATTTGATAAAGGGGGCTTGACGGGGCGATTTTAGGCCCTTTAATCCGCGCCCTTTGGCACACATCGCAGCCACAACCATTTACTAAAAGGAGACATATTTCATGGCACAGCCCAAACGCAAACAGTCCAAGCAACGTAGCCGCAAGCGCCGTGGCGCAGTTCGTTTCGAACTGCCTCAGCTTGCCAAGGATCCGCAAGACGGGACCCGCTTCCGTCCCCACCGCGTGAACCCCGCCAATGGCATGTACCGCGGCCGCCAAGTGCTGGACGTCGAAGTCTAAGGCACGACCTTAACTCAATATTTCAACCGTCTATGGGCGCTAGCGCAGTCAACTGCACCATTGCAGTAGACACCATGGGTGGAGACAAAGGGCCCACTGAGTTTATCCGTGGGCTTTTTTATGCCACCGAAGAACTCCGCCTCGATTGCCGTTTCATCCTCGTAGGCAAGCAACGCTTGCTGGAACGCTTGATGAAGGTGCGGAAACTGGATGTCTACAAGGATCGTATCAAAGTCCTCAACACGACCGAGGTAATCGGCATGCACGAGAAGCCGATCCAGGCACTCAAGCGCAAGAAGGACTCCTCCATGGTCCGTGCCATTGAGCTGCTCAAGGACGGCACGGCCGATGCGGTCGTCAGTTGCGGGAATACCGGGGCCCTCATGGCCGGCGGCACCCTCCGCATGCGCCCGCTTCCCGGGGTCGACCGCCCGGCGCTGGCCTCCATCATACCGAGCAAGCGTAAACCTTTCGTATTCCTCGATGTCGGTGCCAACCCGGAATCGACCGCCGAAAACCTCGTGCACAACGCGGTCTTGGGCTCCAACTACGCAAAAGCCGCGCTCGGGATTGAGCGCCCACGCGTCGCGCTGCTCACAATCGGTACCGAGGAAGGCAAAGGCAACAGCCTCATCAACAAGACACACGGCTATCTCGACAGGCTCAACGGCCTGATCAACTATATCGGCCCGATTGAAGGCTTCCAGCTCTTTGAAGGCGAAGTCGACGTTGTGGTCTGCGACGGCTTTGTCGGCAATATCGTCCTCAAGTCCAGCGAAGCACTCTTCAGCTTCATCGGGACCACCATCAAGGAGGAAATGCTCCGCAACATCAAACGGAAGATCGGCGCGGCACTTTCCGCTTCCGCCTTCAAATCCATGCGTGTGCGTCTCAGCCCGGACCAAAATGCCGGCGCCCCTCTGCTGGGCCTTCAAGGCAACATCCTCAAATCACACGGTTCCTCTAATTATATTGCCATCGCCAACGCGCTGCGGGTGGCTCGTGAAGTCGTGACGCACGATATGATTGACTCAATTCGGTCTGAAATCCAACAAGCTAACCAACTGATTCAATCTCCGGCCGAAGCCGCCACCGATGCCACTGCCGAGGCGTAAGCCTGCGGCCTCACCCGTCGTCCCTTTCATGCCTCCTCATTCCTCGCAATCCGTCGTCATTCTCGGCACTGGCTCTTACTTGCCCGAACGTGTCGTCACAAATGACGATATGGCCAAACTAGTCGACACTTCCGACGAATGGATCCGCAGCCGAACCGGCATCGGTGAACGCCGCTTTGCCGCCAAGGGAGAAACCACCAGCGATATGGCCTGCGAAGCGGGTCGCAAAGCGATCGAATCCGCCGGTATCGCGAAGGAGGAAATCGACCTCATCATCGTCGCGACGATGACCCCGGATATGCCCTTCCCTTCGACCGCCTGCCTGGTACAAAGCAAGCTGGGTCTGCCCAATGTCACCGCATTTGACATCCAAGCCGCTTGCTCCGGTTTCGTCTATGAACTGAGTATCGCAAGCGCCATGCTGCGCTCCGGACAGTTCAAGAGGGCTCTAATCATCGGAACGGAAAAAACCAGTTCCATCCTCGATTTCGAAGACCGGACCACCTGCGTACTCTTTGGCGACGGTGCCGGCGCAGCCGTCTTGGGCTGCGGCGATGCTACCGGTGTCGGCATTCTCAATTGCACCGGTGGCTCCGATGGATCCAATCCATCGGTACTCTGCCAACCTGCCGGTGGCAGCGCGATCCCCGCATCAATTGAATCGATCCAGGCACGCCAGCATTTCCTGAAGATGAGTGGAAAGGAGATCTTCAAGCAAGCGGTCCGGGTCATGGGACAGGCCTGCATGGACGCCATTGAGCCTTTCGGCCTGAAGAAGGACGACATCAACCTGGTCATTCCACACCAGGCAAACATGCGTATTATCGACAGTCTGGCGAAACGCCTGGGCATCCCGATGGACAAGTTCCATAACAATCTGGACCGTTACGGAAACACTTCGGCGGCTTCGGTTGGTATCGCACTGGACGAGGCCTACCGCGCCGGCCGTATCCATTCCGGGGACTACGTCCTGCTGGTAGCCTTCGGGGCAGGCTTGACCTGGGGCTCCACACTGATCAAATGGCAATAACCAAGCATATGCGTTCATTCTACTCTATCGTCCTTCTCGCATTTTTCATCGGGCACGCGTCGCTACAGGCGCAATTGTCACTGAATCCGCTCGATTGGTTTGGCGGCGACAAGGAGGCGGAACAAATGCTTCGCGTAGCCGATTCCACGGATGAAGCCGCAGCCAGCGAACTGCTGTCCATCGGAAAGCTCAAAATGGAAGCCGGCAATCTCGGCGGTGCCAGCCGGGTCTTCAAGAAGTTGGCCAATGAATACCCGACCGCGATTGCTTCCGGTGAGGCACTCTACCTCCGTGGCCGTATCTTGATGACCAAGGAACGCTGGGCCAAAGCCTTTGAATCCCTCCAGCAAGTCGTCACCTACCACCCGAACTTCGCGGAATTCGACCAAGTCATCAGCGCCCAGTTCGAATGCGCCACAGCCCTGATGGAAGGGGCTCGTGGCCGTATTTTTTGGGTCATTCCCGGCTTCCGTCAGTATAGTGAAGCTTCCCGTGAGTTTGCGATGATCGTCCGCAACGCCCCCTATGGGGATTATGCGCCACTGGCACTGATGAATCTGGCACTGGTTGAGGACGAACACGGTGACGCCGAACTGGCCATTGATGCGCTCGATCGCCTGATCAATTACTACCCGCAAAGTATCCTCGCACCCGATGCCTATTACAATTTGGCTCAGGTCTACTCCAACCTCGTCAAGGGTGAGGAATACGACCAAGGCTCCACCCGCCAGGCGATCAGCTACTACGAGGATTTCATGATTCTCTTTCCGGACAGTAATTACCTCGGTGAGGTCGAAGCGGATCTGGAGCGAATGGAAAACCTGCTCGCCAGCAGCCGCCTGAACCTGGGTGATTTCTACTATTACTACCGCAACAATAACTCCGCCGCCCTCATTTTTTACAACGAGACGATCACCATCGCACCGGAGTCCGAAGCAGCGGATGAGGCGCGCGCACGTATTTCGGACATCGAGTCAGGCGTCCGACCGACCACCGGTTCATCTCTTGTCCGCACTCTTCTTTTCCTGAATTAATCCGATCCCCGGCCGGCTCATGATCCTCGCCAGAAAAACCTGCGTCCTTTTCTTCGGTAGCCTCTTGTTGACGATGGCAGTCCTCTTTCAGGGCTGCGCCAACTATCAGCCGGGCTCCGCCTCACAACTCCCTTTTGAGTCGATCTACATCGCACCCGCGACCAACGATAGCTTCGCTCCCCAAGCACAGGCACTGGTCAGCTCACAGATCCGCGAGGCCTTCATCCGTGACGGCCGGGTCAAGGTCGTGACCAGCGAAGAGAACGCCGATGCGATTCTCCTCGTCAACCTGACGGACTATGACCGGAAATCGGCGGCCCGCCAAAGCACCGACACGGTGATCGCCCGTGACTTCGATATCCGCCTCTATGCCGAAGCCTCGCTCTACAATGCCAAGGCCGGCGACTATTATTTCAAGAACCGCAAGCTCAACGACCGTAGCTCGGTCTATGTGGATAATCCCTATGCAGACTCGGAAATCGACCAGATGCAGGATTACAACCACGCGGAATACAACGCGATGACTCGTCTGGCCCGCGACCTGGGACGCAAGATTGCCGACGAAGTCCTCAGCGTCTGGTAACGACGCCGTTCCGCTTCATCGAGACTCCCTCACATGGAGGGAATCCGGACGAAACGAGTCCCAAACTTTAGACTTGGGCCGGATCGGTGAACTCAAGCGCCCCCTCGCCGGTGATGCGGCGGTAATAGCAGCCGGAACGGGCGACACCGTCCTTGTTCTTGGTGTGACAAGCGCCTTTGCCTGCCGGAGTCACCTTGTAGAGGATCGAATTTTGCTCACAGTTGACCCGGATCTCTTCGATTTTGAGGTAGTCCCCGCTGGTCTTGCCCTTGATCCAGAGCTCATTGCGGCTGGTGCTCCAGAAAGTGGCCATCCCGCACTCAAGCGCCGTATCCAGTGCCAGTTGATTGGCATAGCCGACAATCAGCACCTCGCCGGTCTTCGCATCCTGAGCGATGGCCGGAAGTACGTCTGCATCACAATTCGCAACCTTGCGCAGCTTCGTAAAATCGAGGTTCAGGACCGAACCATTTTCCAATTCATCATGTGTCATGCGCGCCTTTTACCCATGACGACAGGAAACTGTCGAGTTTTGAATTGGGGCAATGAGGCAAATTCATGACGGTCAAGCGGGTTTTTTCTTTTCATTCCAGCCCCTCCCTTCATCGTTTCCGCTTTTAACGCATCTTGCACCCATAGTGTTCAATAGATCATCGAAAGACTGACTCATGCAAAAAGAAATCCTCGCACAAGCAGCCACTCAAGCACGCGGCCTCGCCATCGACGCCGTGCACGCCTGCAATTCAGGTCACCTGGGGCTGCCCCTCGGTTGTGCCGAAATCGGTGCCGCTCTCTACGGCAATGGCGGCCTCCGCTACAATCCGGCAGAACCGAAGTGGCTGAACCGTGACCGCTTCGTCCTGTCCGGTGGCCATGGCTCCATGTTCCTTTACACCTGGCTCCACCTCTCCGGGTATGAGCTCAAGCTGGAGGAACTGAAAAACTTCCGCCAACTCGGCTCCGAAACACCCGGCCACCCGGAATACGGCGACACCGTTGGCGTCGAAGCAACCACTGGTCCGCTCGGTCAGGGCATCGGTAATGCGGTGGGCTATGCACTCTCCGGCAAGCGCGCTGCGGCCAAGTTCAACACTGCGGAACACAGCATTTTCGACCAGCACGTCTTCGCCCTTCACGGGGATGGCTGTCTGCAGGAAGGCGTGGCCAAGGAAGCCATCGCCTTCGCCGGTCACAATGGGCTCGATAACCTCATCCTGATCTATGACTCCAACGACGTCACCCTCGACGCCATGGCAGTGCAGACCCAGAGCGAGAATGCGGAAGGCTACTTTGCCTCTCAGGGTTGGGATGCCGTCACGATCGATGGTCATGACATCGCAGCCGTGACTGAAGCCATCCTGGCGGCCAAGGCCAACGACAACGGCAAGCCCAAGGTCATCATTGCCAAGACCGAAATCGCCCGTGGGATCCCTCAAGTCGCCGGCACTTCGGGTGGTCACGGTGAAGGCGGCGCCAAGTTTGCCGACGAGGCACGCGAAGGACTGGGACTGCCGAAAGAACATTTCTACGTCTCCGACGAAGTCCGCGCATTCTTCGCCGAAAAGGCCGAAGCCTCCAAGCTGGCCTACTCCGAGTGGGAAGCCACCTTCAAGGCTTGGAGTGCCGCGAATCCGGAACTCGCAGCTGAACTCGACGTAGCGGTCAAGGGCGAGGTCCCGGCCGACCTACTTAGCCAGATTCCTGAATTTGACGCCGGCACGAAGGCAGCAACACGCGCCTCCGGCGGCACGGTTATCAATGCCGTAGCCAAGGCTGTTCCGCAGCTCATTACCGGCTCGGCCGACCTTTACGGTTCGACCAAGAATTATATCAAGGACGGCGGGGACTTCTCCGCCAAGGAACCGGCTGGCCGCAATATTTGGTTTGGCATTCGTGAGCATGCCATGGGTGCGATCTGCAACGGGATCGCTTACGACGGGATCTTCCGTGCCAGCGGCGCGACCTTCCTTGTGTTTGCCGACTACGTCCGTCCCTCCATCCGTCTGGCTTCCCTCGCCAAGCTGCCGGTCACCTACATCTTTACCCACGACTCCGTGGGTGTCGGTGAAGACGGCCCGACCCACCAGCCGGTCGAAACGGTCAGCGGCTTGCGCGTCATCCCGAACCTGGATGTGATCCGCCCGGCCGATGCGGAAGAAACAGCAGGCGCATTTGCCGCTGCGATCAGCCGCACAGACGGCCCAACGGCTCTCATCCTGACCCGTCAGAACGTACCGGCCCAAGACAGCCTCAGCGTCTCGGAACGACGTGAAGGTGTCCTGAAAGGCGGTTATATCGCGAAGAAGGAAAGCGGCGAGCTCAAGCTGATCCTCATGGCAACTGGTTCCGAACTACAACATGCGATGGGAGCCGCCGAGCAACTTGGCGACGGTGTCCGTGTCGTCTCCCTGCCCTGCTTCGAACGTTTCGAGCGCCAAAGCGCCGACTACATCGAAAGCGTGCTGCCAGTCAGCTGTGCGGCTCGCATCGCGGTGGAAGCGGGCGTCTCAAGCACCTGGGGCAAGTACGTCGGCCTCGCCGGCAAGACAGTCTGCATCGATCGTTTCGGCATCTCCGCTCCGGGCGACACAGTCATGGCCGAACTTGGCATGACCGCCGACAATGTCGCTGCGGTCGCCAAGACGCTGCTCTAATCTACAGAACAAGGCTTCTAAAAATCAAGCCGCCCGTCTCGGGCGGCTTTTTTTTGTCTACAGTCCAGATCCTGAAAGCGGCACAGGTCGCTTGCGGAAATAGTTTCAATCGGATTCATTCGCCCCGCATATGCCCAAGACATGCAAACAACCGATCCTTCAAGTCGAGGAACTCAAGCTGTACCGCGGTCAGACCCGGATCCTCCAGGGAATCGAATGGACCGTCCAAACGGGCGAGCACTGGGCCATTTTGGGCGCCAACGGATGTGGTAAAACCTCATTACTCTCCGCGATAACCGGCTATTTCATGCCGTCGTCCGGGGATATCCGGCTGCTTGGCGAACGCTACGGTGAGGCGGATTGGAACGAACTGAGACAACATATCGGCATCGTCAGCTCCTCGCTGACCCGCCGCGTCCCTGCGGATGAGCTGGCTCTGGAAACCGTACTGAGCGGAGGAACCGCACAACTGGGCTATTGGACGCGGAGCAAACAGCAGCCAACCGAGAAAGCCCTGCGTTGCATGGGAAAAATGGGGGTTCGACGCTTAGCCGAACGTCCCTGGGCAGTCCTAAGTCAGGGAGAACGGCAAAAGGTCTTCATCGCACGGGCGCTCATGGCCCAACCGAAGCTGCTCATTCTGGACGAGCCCTGTGCCGGTCTCGATCCGGTAGCGCGCGAGCAGTTCCTGCTCAGCCTCCGAAAACTGGCCTCCGCCAAACGCGGTCCCGGCTTGGTCATGGTCACCCACCACGTCGAGGAGATCATCCCGGAAATCAGCCATGTCCTGCTTCTGAGAAGTGGCCGGACCTATGCCGCAGGCCCCAAGGAAACGGTCCTGCGGGCAGAACCCCTCGGTCACACCTTCGGCGCGGATCTGGGACTGTCCTGCGATAAGGACGGGCGATACCATCTGGACCTGATCTAGCCAGTGTTTGCCCCGAATGGGAACGCTCGAGCGAAAAGCTGCTTGAATCCTAGAAGTACCGGAGCCGGGATTCCCCTCTGTCGGGCGGGACGCCAAACTGACACGGCGGCGCAAAGCACCGCAAACTCGGCCTTAAGCCGCTCCTGCGGCCAAGCTGTCGGACGGAACACGGCTTGACTTAGCTCAGACATGCCCCGAACTTGTTTCGTTTTCATCCATTCCCATCCCATGGCCACCGCTACACTCAACTACGAACCGATGGTATTCAACCCGCGCAGCGGGGAATCTCCGCTCTCTGACATCCAGAAAGAGGTGCTCGCCCTGAAAAAGGAGCGCAACGCGGTCATTCTCGCCCACAATTATCAAGTGGAGGAAATCCAACGCGTCGCGGACTACGTGGGCGATTCCCTGGGACTGGCCTACCGTGCGGCGGAAGCGGATGCCGACTGCATCGTATTCTGCGGGGTCCACTTCATGGCGGAAACGGCCAAGATCGTGAATCCGAAAAAGCCGGTACTCCTCCCCGAGATGGAAGCCGGTTGCTCCCTTTCCGACTCCTGCCCGGCCGATCAACTGGCGGCCTACAAGGAAGCCAACCCGAACGTGTACATTGTCGCCTACATCAACTGTTCGGCTGCGGTCAAAGCACTCTCCGATGTGATCTGCACCAGTGGCAATGCCATGAAGATCGTCGAAAAAGTGCCGGCTGACCGTGAAATCCTTTTTGTGCCCGACCAAAACCTCGGCCAGTGGGTCTCCAAGCAAACCGGACGCAGCATGAAGCTCTGGCCGGGCTCCTGTTATGCCCACGTCCTCTTTACCCAACAGGCCATTGAGCGACTGAAGGCAAAGTTCCCGGAGGCGCTCGTGGTCGCTCACCCCGAGTGCGTCGAGACGGTGCGCGATAACGCCGATGTAGTCTGCAGTACCGAAAAGATGATCGGCTTCTGCCGCGACAGCGAAGCCCGGCAGTTTATCGTGGTCACTGAGACTGGCATGATCCACCGCCTCCAGCGTGAGGTACCGGAAAAAACCTTTATTGCCGGCCCGACCGACACTTGCGCCTGCAACGAGTGCCGTTTCATGAAGATGAACACCATCGAGAAGCTGCGTGACTGCCTCCGCGACATGTCGCCGCAGATCGAGATGCCCGAAGACATCCGCCAGAAGGCCTACTTGCCGATCAAGCGGATGCTCGACTGGAGCCGCTAAATTTGTCCGGTCCGGCACAGACCGAACGCTCCCAGCTCACCTATCGCAACGACTGCAAGCGCGCGGCGTTCCAAGGCATTCTGGAAACAGGATGGCAGACTTTTGCGCTGGTCGTGGCAATTCGCTACTTCAATGCAGGCGAAAGTCCGAAAGCCTTTATTGCCGGTGCCGGCCCCTTGGGCTTTTTGATCGCTCCGCTGACGCTATACCTTGCCGGTCTTTTCAGGGCGCGTCCGGGACCGGCTTCCGGCCTGATCATGGGTGTCGCCGCTCTCCTGCTCTGCGGCGCAAGCCTTTCCGGAACCCTGCTGCTGTTCACCTTTTTTGCCGTTACCAGCCAAATGACGGCGGCCCAACAGGGCCCCCTGATGCTGCAGGTCTACACGGACAACTACCGTCCCGGCGAACGCGGTAGCCGTATGTCCCTGCCCTTTATGCTGACCGCAGGGGCCGCCATCTGCTTCGCATTCCTCGGAGGTCGCATTCTTGACATGGATTTGGATTACTTCCGGCTCATCTTCGCCATCATGGTGCTCGCGGCATTGGCCAATGGTTTCTTCATGGCACGTATACCAAGCAGAAGCTTGTCCATTAAGGACGTCGGCAATCCCTGGCAGAACTTCAGCTTGATCTGGAAAGATAAGTTTTTCGGCTATCTGCTGGGTTCATGGATGCTGCTGGGCCTCGGCAACCTCATCACCTTGCCGATGCGCGTCGAGTATCTGGCCAATCCGGAGTTTGGCATCAATGCAGACAATACAACCATCGGCATCCTCATGATCGTCGTTCCTGCCATCGCCCGTCTTGGCAGCACCTGGATCTGGGGCCGCCTCTTTGACCGTCTACATTTTGTGAGTAACCGCAACCTGCTCAATCTCTGCTTTCTCCTCGGCATCGCCTTCTTCTTCTTCACCCGGAACTTCTTTCTACTGACCTTGGGGATGGCCTTTACCGGACTCGCCCAGAGCGGCGGCAAGATATTCTGGAGCCTATGGGTGACCAAGATCGCTCCTGAAGACAGCAAGGCGGCCTCGTACATGAGCGTGCATATGGCGCTAACGGGGGTACGCGGATCCCTCGCCCCCTTTATCGGCTATTGGATTCTCAGCATGTCCATGCCCACAACCGTCGCGATCGTAGGCATGGTCCTCATCGTGGTGGCAATGGCCCTCTTCGAGTGCGTCCGTGGACACGGCCGACTGGGCTCGCTCCACGCGCACTGACAAATGTACCGGGGCAGCGCTTCGCTTAACGTTCCTCGCTCAAGAGTTTGTCAAAATACTCGATCGTCGGCTTTAGGCCTTCATCCAGGCAAACCGTCGGCTCCCAGCCGAGCTTTTCACGTGCCACCGTAATGTCCGGCTGGCGCTGCTTCGGATCATCCGAAGGCAGAGGCTCGTGAATGATCTTTGACTTGCTGCCGGTCAGTGCGATGACCTTCTCGGCAAGTTCATAGATGGTAAATTCACCCGGATTGCCGATATTGACCGGGCCGGTAAGCTCGTCCTGATTCATCAGCTTGAGAAATCCGTTGATCAGGTCGTCACAGTAGCAAAAGGAACGGGTTTGCTGGCCCTCGCCGTATACGGTGATGTCCTTGCCCTGCAGGGCTTGGACAATGAAATTGGAGACCACTCGACCGTCATCGGGGCACATGCGGGGACCATAGGTGTTAAAGATCCGGACAATGCGGATATCGACCCCATTTTGACGGTGGTAGTCCATAAACAGGGTTTCCGCGCAACGCTTGCCTTCGTCGTAACAGGAACGGATACCGATGGGATTGACGTTCCCCCAATAGGATTCGGGCTGCGGGTGAATCGACGGATCCGGATCCCCATAAACCTCGGAAGTCGACGCCTGGAACACGCGGGCCTTGGTGCGTTTCGCCAACCCGAGACAGTTGATCGCGCCCTGCACCGAGGTCTTGATCGTCTTGATGGCGTTGTACTGGTAGTGCACCGGTGAGGCAGGACAGGCCAGATTATAGATCTGGTCGACTTCCGCCTTGAAGGGATCAATCACATCGTGCCGGACCAGCTCGAAATTCGGATTGCCCAGCAAGTGGCTCACATTGCGCTTTCGGCCGGTAAAAAAATTGTCCAGGCAGATGACTTCATGGCCTTGTTCAATGAGTCGATCACATAGATGACTCCCGAGAAATCCGGCACCGCCGGTGATTAATATACGCATGTCAGGTTATCAGGTTGTGCTTTTCGAAACTTCAGCAAAGATAAAGGGACTTGTAGGCATGGAAACCCTATTTTTTGTAAAACACCGCAAACAAGCATTCGTTATGTCGATGCTGATGATGCATTTTCTATGCTCATTTGCATCAAGTTTGGATGCGCAATCGTCCGGCCCCTCCCAAGAGACCGCGCAGCCTGCAGAGGAAGCGGAAGAACCGGCGATCGTGCGCCCGAAAGATTCCGACTCAACCAGTCAGAAACTGATCAACAATTACCTCGCCTCTTCAGGGGGACGCAAGGCACACAAGCGCTTGCTTAATATCGAAGCCAGCGGAACCATCGTCGAAGGTAAGACGACCCGTCAGTTTACCCTGGTAGAAACACGGGATGGTAAACGCCGTCTGACCTATACCTGGCATCATCTGGGGCGCGACTACAAGGTCGTCCGCGCCTTTGATGGCCTGGTTGCCTGGGAACAGCAACAGCTCCCAAAAGTGCTGCCTCACGTGATCTTGAACGGACAGGAGGCACAACATTTCAAGTGCCAACGCTGGCTGATTCAGCCCTTTGGCTTACCGCTCTCGCCCAAATATGTCTTTCAGTACCAGAGCACGGCGCGGGTAAACGGGCGTCCGACTTATCTCGTGGTCGGATATGGCCCCAAGAACGAGCGAAGCTGGTTCTACTTCGACAAGGAGACTTCCTTGCTCATACGTTACGGAGGACTCGGAGTCATCGGGAACGTGAAAGAATACATGGATTATCGAGCCACACATTTTGAATATGTGGACGGGGTGCTGCTCCCCACGGAACTAAGTCTGCTGGTAGAAGATTCGGCCTTCGGGAAAATCACATTCGAGTCGATCAAGACGAACCAGAAGATCGACTCCGGAATCTTCAACCAACCGCCGGACATCGTCCCCCTGCTGCGTTCGAAACACACCGAACGATAATGCAGATCGACCCTCTGGAACGTCGTGTGCGCCTCAATGTGCGCGAACTGGCCGGCTTCCGAAATGCCCCTAAAACTGAGCGAAGCGGAGGACACGCTTGGCGTGCTGCCATCGGGCAACAGTGGCACAAGGAGCTCGAGAGCGCGACACAGGCACGCCATCCGGAAGCTCGATTCGAGATTCCGGTCCAAGCGGTCTGGCAACACAAGGAATGGCGCTTTGATATACAGGGACGCATTGACCAGATCGTTCCCACACAGGCGGGAGGGCTCGTTCTTCGTGAGGTAAAAACGATTCGTCACCCCCTTCCCGATGCGGAGGAAATCCTATGGGACCGCTATCCGGATTATATCGCACAAGTCGCCATCTATCTGGGCCTCGCCCGCGTTCTTCCGGATTACCGCGAGTATGAGTTAAAGGCGGAACTGCTCTTTGTCGACATCGACAGTGGCCTGACTCAGACACTGCGCCTTCAACCCGAGCATGAGTCAACGTTCGAGCAGCAACTGGATGCTTTGCTTCCTTTCCTCAATGATCGTCGGCACGCTCGAGTGCGGCTCGAAGACTTCGAACTGAAGCCCGCCTTTGATCAACTTCGAGAGGGGCAAGCTGAATTATTCGAGACGCTGGATATCGCCGCTACGCAATCCCGCACCGTCCTACTCGAGGCGCCGACAGGCTTCGGAAAGACCGGAATCGTACTGGAACACGCTCTGCGTCAAATGAAGTCAGGAATGTACGAGCGCTGCATCTACCTCTCCAGCAAATCCACCGGTCAGCTCCAGACGATCGAACAGCTCCGGAGGATGATCGGAGATGGGATTCGCTATATCCAGATGCGCAACCGTACGGAGCATCGCATTGAAAGTCCCGCACACACCTGCACCGGAGACAGCCGTTGCGACGAAGGACTGGGACAACTTTGGTTCGAAGCGGACCTGCACACTCCGGAGCTCTTCAAAGACGGTCATTTCTCACTCGACGAGGCCAAGCGTCTGGGAGCGGAAACCGGGATCTGCCCCTATGCATTGACTAAGGCGTGCCTGCCCTACGCGGAAATATGGATCGGGGACAGCAATTACGTTTTTGCCCCCGCCAGCCGCGCGGTCTTCAGCGAACCTTATGGCTTTGATCCCGCCCGTACACTGCTGATTGTTGATGAGGCCCACAATCTCCCAGACCGGGTCGCCGATGCACTAAGTGTCGCATTAAATGCTGGAGAACTACTCTTTGCGCTGGAGGAGATCGAATCCGCCGGCGCCCCCCGTCAACTGCTGCGGACCGGGCGGGAACTGTGCCAAGTGATCGATGCACAGCCCATCCAACAAGCGCTTTCACCCAACAGCCAATACCTGCTGCTCGATCTCTGTGAAGACTTTGAGAGGCAATTACGCGAGGCGCGCTTCGATTTTGATGCCGCCGCTCCCTTCGCGCTCGACATCATTTGGCGGATCCCGGATCTGGCCAAAGCCTTGGCCGGTCCAAGCTGGCAATGGCTGCATTGGCTTCCGTCCGCCGGCATGATGAAGGCCACCTGCCTGGACGCCAGTCAATGGACAGCTGAATGCCTGCAGGCCTTCAGCGGCAGCATACTGATGTCCGCGACGCTCGCACCCTACGATTCCTTTCGTACAAGCTGCGGCCTGAAGAAGGCCTCCGCGGATTCGCCGGCCGGCTCCGCGGTCCTGGCGATCGGCCATGCGCCCTGGCGTGACGATGCGTATGACGTCGCCATTGACTGTCGCGTAGACACCCGTCTCAAGGCACGTGAACAATACTATGAAACCACCGCCCGGACGGTGGCGGCCCTCGCCCACTACAGCCCGGGAGAGCCCGTAGCGGTCTTTTTTGCCAGCTACCAGTATGCGGAAAACGTCAAAGCCTACCTCAGCGCAACCGATCCTGGACTGCGCGCCATGGTCCAACCGCGAGGAGTCGATTTGAATGAGCAAAGAGAGTTCATCGAAGAAGGCCTGTTTATGGCAGACGCCATCTTCCTCATTCTCGGATCCAGCTATGCCGAGGGTGTCGACCAACTTGGAGGCCGCGTCCATACTGCGATGGTCGTGGGGCCGGCCCTTCCAGAGGTGAACTGCGTGCAGGACGCCAGGATGGATGCGTCCCCCTCACAGGCGCGCGAGGAGGCATTCCGTGACGTCTATATCATTCCCGCCATGCGCCGCATACACCAGGCCCTCGGCCGACTCGTCCGCGCCCCTGGTCAACACGCAAGGATCCTACTTCACGGCAAACGCTACGCCGAACCCGCCTATCACGAACAATTGGCCCCTGAATATCAGAGCGATGCCTATATTCGTTCCGCTGACGAACTCGCACATTGGTTGCAGTCTTAAGTCATGTTACCCCGCGAGCTGCTATATTCACCTGGGCAACCAGCGACCGGTGCTTGATTCGCTCAGCTAAAAACTTGCCTTCTCAGTCCCCGGATGACGGAAAGATTGCCCCAATTGGCCCCGGTCAGTTCACGTACTTTGGGCGTTTTTTTACGTCCGCGGTCGATTTGCCAGCTACCTGTGAAACCTTGGACAAATTCCTTAGAGCCGAGTATGGCTCCATCTGTAAAATAACGAACACGACAGCGCAGAACGGTCGCCCGAGGCAGGACAGCATCTTCTTGCTCCAAGACTTTCAGCGCTTGTTCGCGCGAAATAGTATGCCCGTTACCGGGCCCAGAGCCCTTGCCAAAAATCAGCATGCGGTGCGAACGCAGCGCATCGCCCATAGATTGCACACGGTCCACCCATACTTGCAAAAGCCCCTCACGAGCCTCAAGAAATCCGGCCACCGCCTCAGCGTAGCCACAGAAGCGGTAGTCCTTCGGGTCCTCCACGAGTCCTGCCCGCACCGGATTCAAATCAATATACGCCGCCATAGTCTGGAGCGGCGTCCCTTCGCCTTCAACCAACACACTCTTAAAGCGCTCCGACCAAAGTGTCCCGTAACGCTGGTGGGTTCGATTATACCAGACTGAGAAGCGCTGCTTCACGGCCTTCATGTACTCCGAAACGTCCCCCATCCGCGCAAGCAGCTTGCTTCGAATCGCTGCGGCCTCCTCGCCGCCTGCAGTTAACTCAGCTTCCATCACTTTGGCTGACGCAACTTGGTATTTCGTCGGTTTCGGATAAAGCACACGATAGCGCCGCATCAATTCAGAATCTGAAACGTCCTCCGCCACAGGCACCCCAAGCAAGACATGGAAGTGGTTCCCCAGAATGCAGTAAGTCAACAACTCCACGCCACAAAAGTCAGCGACCTGCCAGAGCATTTTTCGCAAGACCTCCTTCTCTCGGTCCCCAAAAAGCATTTCCCCGTTCACCGTCCGCGTCATACAATGATAAGTCGCACGCACCCCATTTACCTTCAACCGCCGCATCCGCATCTGCCCAACAATCACACCACACGAAGCCATGTCAACTATTTTATTTAGCCTGTCCCTTATATAAGGCTATAAATGTAATCTCGTTTACAAGGGCTGGCCACACTCCTGACAGAATTTGGAATTGTCTTCGTTGAGTTGACCGCAGGCGCGGCACTTGATCATGATCACCTTTTCGGACGTTGCGCCAAGGTGCAGGTCAGCCTCGTCCAAGGCGTCCTTGAGCATACCGCCCGTCATTCGACTGTAGGGCTCCAAGTCTTCGCGTGCTTTTTGAGGGTCTAGCACGACCCCCGAACCAGCCAGGCCGCGAGCCCCGGCCGAACGAACGATTCCTCCGATAAAGAGAAGTGCCATACCACCGAATGCCCTCAGCATACCTGATTTTGCATTCGCCTCGAAATTCGAGAAATCTCCGAAGTGAAGGAAGAAACTAAGAAAAGTGGATGCAAATAGAAGGCCTCCCACAACCATGAAACCTGTGCCCAGATAAAAGGCTGTCTTACGTTTTTCAGAAATTCGACGCTTCATATGGGTTGTCTATGTATAACTCCGGTAGAGATCAAACAGAAGTCTCACAACCGAGTCGCGCATCGCAACAAAATTCCCTAAGCAGAATTCGTTTGGGATAGAGTCACAAACTAGGCTTTGCCCATCCCAGCCTTCTGAATCGCTTCAAACTCAGACTGAGTGACAGGGGTGATGGACAAGCGATTGCCGCGCTGCAGGACACGCATCTCCTGCAACTCTGGCATGGCCTTCATTTCCTCCAACGCGACCAGACGCTTTAAATCAGCCTTGTACTTCACATCGACCAAGACCCAACGCGGACTATCCGGATTGCTCTTTGGATCGTAATATTTCGACTTTTTATCAAAAGCGGTCGGATCCGGATAGGCTTCGGAGGCGACTTGAGCAATCCCAGCCACCCCGGGTGGATTCGTGTTGGAATGATAAAACAGGATGAGATCACCGACCTGCATATCGTCCCGCATGAAATTGCGTGCTTGGTAATTGCGTACACCGTCCCACGGTTCAGTTTGACCGGGTCGACTCTTCAAGTCTTCGAAGGAAAAGACATCCGGCTCTGATTTCATTAGCCAATACTTCATGGCAGGTCCGTTCGAATGGGATGTGGCGAGAACAGCCAGTTAATGTTGCAGGCCCAATTTTTCGAGGATGCGGTCGAGGTCCTCGTTGCCGAAATACTCGATCGTAATCTTCCCTTTTTTGTTACCGTGCTTCATGGAAACACGTGTGTTGAAATGCTCACCAATGCGCTTTTCAAGGTCACGGATCGCGGTGCTTTCAGCATCGCCTGCCTTTCCTTTCTTCGTGCCGGTCGCGCCCTTACTTGCGCCTTCTTTAAGACGACGGACCTCTTGTTCGGCCTCACGGACACTCATCCCCGTCTCGATAATACGACGGGCCAGCAAACGTCGGTGCTCATCATTCTCCAATCCCAACAGCACCTTAGCATGACCAGTCGAGATGAGACGCCGACTGAGATAGCCCTGAATTTCCGAATTCAGGCTCAGCAAGCGGAGGGCATTCGCCACAGTGGCACGTCCCTTCCCCACCCGTTCGGCGGCAGCTTCCTGCGTGAGGTCAAAATCGCGTACCAGGCTGGCATATCCCAGCGCTTCGTCGATCGGGTTCAGGTTTTCACGCTGCAGATTTTCAATCAATGCCAGTGTGGCCGAAGAGGCATCGGTCGCTTCAATAATACGGGCCGGCACCGAAGCCAGCTTGAGGTGCTCGAATGCACGAAGCCGCCGTTCGCCGGCGATCAACTCGTACTGTTTCCCCTTCGGACGTACCACGATCGGCTGAAGCAAGCCTTCCGACTGAATACTTTTGGCCAATTCTTCCACATGGGCAGGGTTAATTTCGCGGCGAGGCTGGTAGGGATTCGGCACCACATCGCTCACCTTGATCTCACGATAGCCAATCCCCTCGTCCGGAGCGGATTGGGGAGCGGCCACCGTTTTCTTGGCAGCAGTCTTAACCGGTACTTTTTTTGCAGGGCTGGCCTTAGGCTTTGGGGCGTCCGACGCAGGCTTGTTGCCGGCACCAGAAATCAGGCCGCCTAAACCACGGCCAAGTCGACTTTTGGAACTCATAATCTATTCGGAAACAGGGATAAAGATGGTTTGCCCGACCTGCAGGTCGCGGGCCGGATTGGCGATCTTGTTGGCGTCCTGGATGTATTTGATTGTCGATCCATGCTCGCGGGCGATTTTGCTGAGGGTATCGCCCGAACGCACGGTATAGGTCACTCCAGTCTTGGGATAGCTGTCGGAAAAATGAACCGGGGCCGCCACACTTGGTTGGGCATCGACCGCCTTGGCTACCGTATTGATCGCCGCCTGCGTCTCCTTGGCCAAGGCATCGATCTGGCGAGACACTTCAGCGATGATCTGCTGCTTCTGGGCCTCGTCGGCGGCACGGTATTCCTTGCGCAGCGCTTCAATCGCCCCACTCAAGTTGGCAATTTGGGTATCGGTGTTCTGGTTCGAACTAGCAGCCGCCACCTGACGGCGCAACTGGTCGTTCTCACGACGCATCGCCTCCATTTCCAAACGCAGAGATTTCATTTCACGAGCGAGGATATTCACATCCTGGCTGAGGTTGGCCACGGAGACACGCAAGGCATCACTTTGCTGAGCACTTGCGGATTGGAATAGTAGTGCGCTCCCAAGGCAGAGAAGGAGCAGCATGCGGGTCGGTTTCATCATCTTGTAGAGAAAGATTGGAGGGTACCCCCAAATGTCAAAGCCAGAAAGGGAACTGAACCGAAACTTGTGGTTGCCATCGGTTCCGTCGAAAGCAACAAAGTCAGGCAACGACCATGGCGACTCCGACAAATTACTGGGTGCATGACCTGAGCCCCTTTCTCGTCCGCTTCCCTGAAAATCCACTCGGCCTCGAGGGAATTCGGTACTACGGGCTGGCCTATCTCGCCGGATTTATCGTGGCGTGGGCGCTGCTGCGCGTCTACAATAACCGTGGCAAGTACGTTATCGATGCGGATGCCCGGGCCACCCTCATGACGGCAATCATCCTGGGCGTACTGGCAGGCGGCCGGTTGGGCTACATGCTGCTCTATGACCTAGACAATTTCCTGGCCCACCCCGCTTCGATCATACGCGTCGACCAGGGGGGCATGGCCAGCCATGGAGGCTTTGTCGGGGTGATCCTGGCGTTGGTCTGGTTTGCCTGGCGCCAGAACCGTTCACTCCTCGAACTGGGGGACATCGTCACCTCCGTCACTCCCATCGGCCTTTTCTTCGGCCGAATCGCCAACTTCATCAACGGAGAACTCTGGGGCCGCGTGACCGAAGTCAGATGGGCAGTCATCTTTCCAGACAGCCCCACAGTCTTTGACCGGACCACCCTGAGCTATGCACCGCAGCCGCGTCACCCCTCCCAGCTCTATGAAGCGGGACTGGAAGGACTGTTACTCTTCATCTATCTGCAGTTCCGGCTGTGGTTTGCACGTCCCCCCTTCGGACAACTGGCTGGCGAGTTCTTATTTGGCTACGGAATCGTACGAATTATCGGAGAGCTTTTCCGCGAGCCGGATGCCGGCTTGATCCTCGGTCTCAGCCGAGGACAATTCTACTCCATCTTCCTGATGTTGGCCGGCCTTGTACTCATCGTACTGGCGCGACTACGCGGACAGCGGGAGCCCAGCTTGGAGGAAAAACTGGACCCCCATGGTGAACAACACCGCGAGACCAATTAGCGGAAACACAGGACCGGCACCCGGCAGCGTCGGAGTAATTCGGTCGTGGTACTGCCGATAATGAGTTCGCGGATGCGACTGTGTCCATAGGCCCCGGCAATGAGGAGGTCGATCTGAGACTTGTCCACATAGCTGGCAATAGCCGACTCAACTTCTCCAGTCAGCAGCTGGCAGCCTGGCTCCATTCCTGCAGTCTTCAGTTTAGCCTCAGCCTCGGCCAAACGTCCGGAGGCTTCGGTTTCATCACTGCCTTCCGACACGGTCACCAAGTGCAACTGGACCTGTTTGAAGAAAGGCTCAGCAGACAAGTAATCAAGCGCCTTGCGCGCACTGATTCCCCCATCATAGGCAATGGCCACCTGCTGCACAGGCTTAAACTTACGTGAGGTGACCAAGCAGGGCTTCTTCGCTGCCCGGACCACCCGTTCCAACATAGAGCCCAAGTGTTCCGTCGCAAAATTGGCATTTTCCCCGCGCTTGCCTAATAAGATAAGATCCACCTCATCCTGATACTGCTCAATGACATCGACGAGAAGACCAGTCTCGTGATGAAAACTCACGTTATTCCCCATACCTGCCTCCCTTAAGACACGCATGGCATGTTCCTCAACAAAGCCAGCCTTGTGTCGTTCGACTTCCTGCATCTGCGAGATCATTCCTTCAAAAGGCTGTATCCCCAAACTGCCACTCAGGTCGGCAACGGCCGGAATTTCAAACTGACGGAGATCCGTAACGTACAGAACATCGACTGTAGCACCGCTTTGCAGGGCAAGCCAAGCACCGTAACGGCAACATTCTTCACTGTAATTCGAGCCATCCGTACATACGAGTAATTTCTTCATAGCAATAGTGGGGTTGGGTGTGAGGATTACTTGCTCTCTACAAGATACATCATGTCCCATTTTGCGGAATTCGCAACGCAAAAACCGCAGTCCATGCGGACTGCGGCTTCAGAAAAACAGGGAGAATAACTGTTGTATGCGGAAGGAAAACTAGGCTTTCATCACAAAACCATCAGGCACCACCGCGTCTTTACAAACAACGAGTACACCGTCGCGAATAGCGACATCCACATCCGGACCAAAATTGTCCGGAAGCCCCGTCGGGTCGAGGATCACGTTCTTACCGATACGGACGTTCTTATCGAGGATCGCATTACGAATCACCGAATTGTGCCCCACCCCGATATTGGGGCGTCCCAAGGACTGATTCTCCTCGAAGTCATCTTCGGTTTCATAGTAATCGGCCCCCATCATCACAACATTCTCCAAGGTACCCCCGTCACTGACCACAGAGCGGACCCCGAGGGAACAACGCTTCAGATCGGAATCCGTCACGATACTCCCGTCGGCCACCACGGCACGGTCAATCCGGCACGAATTCATTTTCGAAGCAGGCAGGAAGCGAGCCCGGGTATAAATACGAGCCTCTTCATCGAAGAAATTAAAGGGCGGCATCGTATCAGTGAGCCGCAGGTTGCAGTCAAAGAAGGCCTTCACCGTACCAATATCTTCCCAATAGGCATCAAAGACGTAGCTGAACATCTTCACTTCGCCGAGCAGTCCAGGTATAATTTCCTTACCAAAGTCAGTCGTATCCGAATCCAGCGCTTCGATCAACGTCTTGGCATTGAACACATAGATCCCCATAGAAGCCAGACAGTAGTCCTTATTCCCCGGCTCCACCATCTTCTGACGGACACTCTCCCCAACTGCCAAGCTCTGGATCACCTTGGGATCGGTCGGCTTTTCGACAAACTCAGTGATTTGCAGATGGTCGTCCACCCGCATCAGGCCCAGCCCCTCCGCTTCATCCAGACCGAGCGGCTTGGCGGTAATCGTCACGTCCGCGCCGTGGGCATCGTGTTCGCGAACCACATCAGCCAAGTCCATACGGAAGAGTTGGTCCCCGGACAGAATAACGTACAGGTCCCCCTCCTCCATCGGCCCAAAGTGGTTCATGTTCTGACGCACCGCATCCGCAGTGCCCTGATACCAACCGTCGGAGCGGTCAGTCTGCTCCGCAGAGAGGATATCGACACATCCGCCACCGAAGGGATCAAACTTGTAGGCTTCCTGAATATGGCGGTGCAAAGACGCCGTGTTAAACTGCGTCAACACATAGATCTGATTCATGCCGGAATTCAGGCAGTTACTGATAGGGATATCGACGAGTCGATACTTGCCGGCCAGCGGTACAGCCGGCTTACAACGTTCTTTGGTTAGCGGAACGAGGCGCGTACCTCGGCCTCCGCCCATGATAATACAGACGATCTTACGTTTTTTCACAGTGTACTAGGGGTTGTTGAGTATAAGCCAATAAGCTTGATTATTAAGGGTCTTCGCGCTGAATTGAAGCTTTATGTGTGGAATTGTTGGATACGTCGGCCGCCATCGGGCGGGCAACTTGATGTTGGACGGGCTGAAACGCCTGGAATACAGGGGCTATGACTCGTCCGGAATGGCTGTTCTCACCGCAAACGGACTTGATCTCGTCAAGCGCACTGGCCGAGTCAAAAACCTCGAAGAAGCCCTGACGGAGTCCCAACTCGGCGGCAGTCTGGGTATCAGCCACACCCGTTGGGCCACACACGGCGACGTAACCGAAGCCAATGCCCACCCCCACCTCAGCAGCGACGGCAAAATCGCCCTGGTGCACAACGGTGTGATTGAGAATTATTTGGGAATGAAGAAGTTCCTAGTGGGGAAAGGCTATAGCTTCCGTTCCGAAACCGACTCCGAGGCACTCGCCAACCTCATCGCCTATCACTACGCAAAGGAGCCCGAAGAGTCCGGCAAGAATCGCTTCCTCGAATCGGTCCGCAAGAGCCTCCAGCACGTGGAAGGCACCTACGGCATCGCGGTAATCTGCACCGACGCCCCGGACGAACTGATCGGCGCGCGAAAGGGTTCCCCGCTCATCATCGGGATCGGCAAAGGTGAAAACCTGATCGCAAGCGACGTCAATGCGATCACCCACTGCACCCAGAACGTGGTCTACCTGAACGACAACGAGGTCGTCCACCTCCACAACGACGATTTCTCAATCACGACAGTCAGCAGTAAGAATGTCGAAGCCGTCATTCACCAGGTCGACTGGGATACGACTGAAGCCGAGCTCGGGGACTACCACCATTTCATGGAAAAGGAGATCTTCGAGCAACCCACAGCCCTGGAAAACGGGATGCGGGGGCGCTTTTCCGACGACAGCAGCACGGCTGTCTTTGGTGGCTTGAACCTAAGCCCCCAAGAATTACGCCATGTGGACCGCATCCTCTTCCTCGCCTGCGGCACCGCATGGCACGCCTGCCTCGTGGCGGAATACTTGATCGAGCGCTACGCCCGCATTCCGGTGGAGGTCGAATACGCCTCTGAATTCCGCTACCGGAACGCCCCGCTCGACAAAAACACGCTGGTCTTTGCCATCAGCCAGTCCGGTGAGACCATTGACACCCTGGCAGCCCTGCGGGAAGCCAAGCGCAAGGGCTACCGGACCCTATCCATCAACAACAGTGTCGGGTCGACCATCGCACGGGAATGCGACGGGGGCATCTATCAGCACGCCGGCCCGGAAATTGGCGTCGCCTCGACCAAGGCCTTCACCTCCCAGATCATGCTCTGCGCCATGGTCGCCCTCTATTTGGGGCGCCTGCGCGACCTCAGCTACGGTGATGGGGTCGACATCGTCAAGGCACTCAAACAATTGCCCGAGCTCATACGCGACGTTTTAGGGCAAAGCGACAAGGTTGCCGCCATAGCCAAGCAATACGCAAGCTACGAGGACTGCCTCTTCCTAGGCCGCCAACTCATGTTCCCAATCGCCCTGGAAGGCGCGCTCAAGCTCAAGGAAATTTCCTATATACATGCGGAAGGTTACCCAGCCGCCGAAATGAAGCACGGCCCGATCGCCCTGATCAGTGAAAAGTGCCCCAGCGTGTTCCTAGCTACGTCCGGTGAAATCTTCCAAAAAAGCCTCGCCAACATCCAGGAAGTCAAGGCGCGGAAGGGCAAAGTCATCTGCATCGCCACCGAGGAATGCGACATACCGGAGGACCTGATCGACGACCTGATCCTCGTTCCGGAATGCCATGAGATCATCAAACCGATCCTGATGTCCATCCCGGTCCAGCTCTTCAGCTACTATGTCGCGCTGGAGCGTGGCTGCGACGTCGACAAGCCGCGTAATCTGGCAAAGTCGGTGACGGTGGAATAGCAGATAGCGCGCCCCAAGGGGCTCCGTCAAACTCTCCATTCGAGTTCGAACCTCTTCGTCCGAGCACGAGAAAGCCCCCGGGAACCTATCCGCGGGGGCTTTGAAAATGGAGCGAGCGAAGAGGTTCGAACTCTCGACATCCACCTTGGCAAGGTGGTGCTCTACCAACTGAGCTACGCTCGCTTGTGTGGGAGAAAGCTGGGAAGAATCTTGAGTCACCTCCTTAAGTCAATGCCTTTTTATATAAGATTTTCTAGTTTTTGATCGCACCAAAAATGGGAGGACCTCAGCTCCACAGCACGCGAGCGAAGAGCTTGCCTGAGGCAAGCCTCACTGCTACGCAGCGGCCCTGTCGGGCCGGGCCATCTCCGCCCCAAGGGGCTCCGTCAAACTCTCCATTCGAGTTCTAACCTCTTCGTCCGAGCACGAGAAAGCCCCCGGGAACCTATCCACGGGGGCTTTGAAAATGGAGCGAGCGAAGAGGTTCGAACTCTCGACATCCACCTTGGCAAGGTGGTGCTCTACCAACTGAGCTACGCTCGCTTGTGTGGGAGAAAGGCGGTAGAATCTATAGACCGCCCCCCAAGTCAATGCGTTTTTTGAAAAAAGTCTACTCCAGTTCCAAATCGATCAGGAGCTTACGTCTTACCGTATCCGGCAAGGCGAAGAGTGAGTTGTCACGCAAGCTACCAGCCACCTTATCTTCGAAAAGCACGCGGAGTACCGGCTTGAGACGGGCGGCATCCCGCTCATTAAAGACAATGAAGAATGCGAGGCGAATGGGATAATCCCCATAGTGTACATTATCCTCGGACGGCCCAAAAGCGGGACCGTCCTTGGCGGACGAAACCATCAGGCTCTTGAGTTTCTTATTTTGGGGCAGGCCCGGTAGCAACGCGATGGAAAGCGCATCTGAAACAACCAAATCCTCCACTTCTTCGTCTTTCACAACCGTAACCGAGGTCTTCATCCCACCTCGCTTGAGGACGGCATGCTTGAAGAGCTCGAGCGAGACGCTGCCATCCTTCTGTCCGGCCAGAGGCTTGATCGAGCGGCTCCCCCACCCGGACAGGCCCAAGTCACCCCAACTGTTGTAATTAAATTCCTCGTTCGCCCCAAAGATACCGCCGAGTCGGGCCAAGCTGATCTCATCGATCGGGTTACTCTCATTCACCACTACGACAGCCACATCATAAGCGAAGGGATACACAACATACTCATCGCGCGGGACCGGCTTGTCTTCCGGCACGGCAATGATTGCCAAGTCAGCCTCATTCGCCCGCATACGATCCATGGCCGGAAGCGTACCGATGCTGTCCACCACGATGGTAGCGTTATTCTCCTCGGCGTAGGACGCGAGTGGTTCGCGGATATAATCGGCCAACAAATCGGACGCAGATATCCGGATTTCATCGGCACCGACAGCTGGCCCAAGAAGCGCTGTCAGGAAAAGAACTGAGACAAATCTCATGAGATAGTATGAACGTGGGAAAAAGGGAATATTGCGACCTTTGACATTTCTGAGGTTCGTATGGTCCGAGTCAAACCATAAGGCATAGTAGTCGGACTTAGCCTTTAGGGTCTAGTTCCGGCCATTGGACTAGTTTGCGGTGCAAAGTCCGGCGACTAATTCCCATGAGTTCCGCGGCCTTCGTGCGGTTGCCGTTTGCCTTGATCAAGGCGTTGCGCAGCAGGCGCTTCTCATTCTCTTCGCGACTGAGCGTTGGCGAGCTGGTGAGCACTTCGGGTTCAAGCACATCCAAGGCATCATCGGACTGATATTTAAGGTCCAGATCATAGGCGGTGACCTCGCTGCCCCGCTTAAGCACGACGATATTTTCACAGAAGTTACGAAGCTCACGGATATTTCCGGGCCAACGGTATCGCAGCAGCACTTCGAGTGCGGACTCGTCCAGTGTCACGGGATCCAGTCCGTTGTCCTGACTGAAATAGCGAATGTAGTGGTTCAGCAAAACGGGCAAATCCTCCGGTCGCTCGCGCAGTGGGGGCAGATTGATCGTCACAACATTGAGACGATAAAGCAAATCCTCGCGGAATTCACCCCGCTTGACCATCGCCGCCAGGTTACGATTGGTCGCACAAACCAGACGTACATCCACCTGGATCGATTTTGTGCTGCCCAATCGCTCAAAAGTGCGCGTCTCGAGAAAACGCAGTAACTTCACCTGGGTGGAGGCGTCAATTTCGCCGATTTCATCAAGAAAGAGCGTACCACCGTTGGCTGCCTCGAAGCGCCCGATACGCCGCTCGGTTGCGCCGGTAAAGGCCCCCCTCTCGTGACCGAAGAGTTCACTCTCCAACAGGTTTGCCGCCAGTGCCGCACAGTGCACCGGCACAAAGGCCTGCCGGGAACGATTGCTGTTCTGATGAATCGCCTGAGCAATCAATTCCTTCCCGGTCCCCGTCTCCCCCTCGAGCAGGACGGTCGCCTTCGAAGGCGCGACCAGTTTCACTTTGTCGAGCACCTCCACCAGACCTTGAGAATTCCCGACTATTCCGTCGAAGCTGTATTTCGTGTCCAGACGCTGGTGCAGCACGACATTTTCCTCCTCGATCGTGCGGGACTTCAAGGCGCGCTTGATAAGAATTTCAAGTTTCTCCAGATTAACCGGCTTGGTCAGGAAATCAAAGGCCCCTCGCCGCATTGCCTCGACCGCCGTCTCCACATTTCCATAGGCCGTCATCATGATGCAGATCGGCTTATTCGGCAAGGTAATGGCCCGGTCGATAACCTTCAGGCCCGACTTTCCGGCCATCCGCAAGTCGGTCAGAATCACATCAAAAGTCTCCGACTCCATCAAGTTGAAGGCTTCATCCGCGCCCGAAGCCAAGTAGACATCATAGTCGTCCTCAAGAGCGAGCATCAAGCCCTCGCGCGTGTTCTTTTCATCATCTACGATCAGGATAGTCGCCGGCATGTGTGACAATTAGGCACAAAAGACCCTTGAATGCAATCCCCTCTTCAATTTGAAACTTCATCAATCACTCGTTGTCAGTGAATAGCTCCATACCTTATACCGAAGTTTCAAATCATGTCTGAAACCACACCGACTCTAGAAAACGATGCAGCCATTGAAGCGGCCACCGAGTGGATCCCGCGGCTGAGAAACGAAATCGGCCGGGTCATCGTCGGCCAGCATTATCTGGTTGACCGGCTCCTGGTTGGCCTGCTGGCCAATGGCCACGTATTGCTGGAAGGCGTTCCCGGCCTGGCCAAGACCTTGAGTATCCGCACCCTCGCCACAGCAACCGCGGCGGATTTCAAGCGCATCCAGTTCACTCCCGACCTTCTGCCGGCGGATATCATTGGCACACTGATCTACAGCCCCAAGGAAAACAGTTTCCACACACGCAAGGGACCGATTTTCGCCAACCTGATTCTCGCCGACGAAATCAACCGCGCTCCGGCCAAGGTGCAAAGCGCGCTACTCGAAGCCATGCAGGAGCGTCAGGTCACGATCGGGGACGAAACCTTCAAGCTGCCGGAACCCTTCCTCGTGCTGGCTACGGAAAACCCGATCGACCAGGAGGGTACCTATCCCCTGCCCGAGGCCCAAGTTGACCGCTTCATGCTCAAGCTCAAGGTGGGCTATCCCAGCAAAGCCGACGAGCGTGAGATCCTCGACCGGATGGCATCGACCAGCCCGGACCTCGACGTCGACGCGGTCACGACGCTGGACATCATCCGCGAAGCCCGCACGACCGTGAACAAGGTCTATGTGGACCCGAAGATACGCGACTATATCGTCAATATCGTGCTGGCGACCCGCCAACCGGAGGACTTCAACCTGAAACTCGGACAGTACATCCAATTTGGGGCCAGCCCCCGTGCCACCATCAGCTTGACTCTGGCCGCCAAAGCCTGGGCACTCATGCAGGGTCGCGGCTATGTCATTCCGCAGGACGTCAAGGAAATCGGCATGGATGTGCTGCGCCACCGGGTCATTCCCGGCTACGAAGCGGAAGCGGAAGAAATCACGAGCGAGGATTTGGTCAAAACGATCCTTGAAGCCGTTCCGGTCCCCTAGAGAACGATTCCCACGAATCGTTGATCCGGGATACAGGATGCATAATTCGAGCAGTCAACCCCGCATCCAGCATCCCGTATCTCGCGTCCCGTATCCCGAATTCCGCACTCAATAACCCGTGACTCCATCCGATATCATCAAAAAAGTCCGTCGCCTCGAGATCCGCACCCGCCAGTTGGTGACGGACTCGGTGACCGGCGCCTATCACAGCTCATTCAAGGGCCGGGGTATGGATTTCGAGGAGGTACGAGAATACGCGATCGGCGATGACGTTCGCACGATCGACTGGAACGTCAGCGCCAAGATGGACCGGCCCTATGTGAAGATCTTCCGAGAAGAGCGCGAATTGACCCTGATGCTGATGGTTGACCTGAGCGCCTCCGGCATTTTTGGCTCGGTGGAACAGAGCAAGCGGGAACGCGCGGCAGAGATCGCCAGCGTGCTCGCCTTCTCGGCAACGCTCAACAACGACAAGGTCGGTCTGCTTCTTTACACAGATGAGATCGAACACTACATCCCACCCAAGAAAGGAAGGCGGCATGTTTTGCGCTTAATCCGGGATATTCTGTTCTTCGAACCAAAACGTCGCGGGACCCTCCATAAAGCCGCGCTGGACTACCTGAACCGGGTGCAGCGGCGCAAGGCAGTGGTCTTCCTGATCTCCGACTTTCTCGACAACGCTCCCGGACACAAAGCCGAAGAAGACAACCTCTTCAGTTCTCTCAGCCTGACCAATCAACGCCACGACCTGGTTTGCATTGCGCTGCGGGATCCACGCGAGGAAAAGCTCCCCGACATCGGGATCGTCGCCTTGGAGGACGCGGAAACCGGCGAGATCGTCGAAATCGACACGGGAAATACCCGGACACGAAAGCGCTATGCCGATGCGGCACGCATCCGCAACCAAGCCTTTGAGACCAACATGCGAAAAAAAGGACTCGATTGGGTCGAAGCCCGCACGGACGAACCGTACCTCCCGGCATTGCGCAAGCTCTTCGCTCGCCGGGCCAGTCGCCGCTGATCAAAGTACGCCCCCCGCCCAAAGCACGATTACAATAATGTTTCTCGCTCAAATGCCAGCCAGCACACTTCCGGACTTACCGGATGGCCCCTCACTGGACCGCTTAAGAGGTCCGGTCGAGATGCCTTTGTTCGAGACTTGGCAAATCATTGTAATGTGCCTGGGCGGCTTCATTTTGGCCAGCCTGCTGGTCTGGGGAATTCTGGCTTTTCTGCGCAAAGGGAGCAGGCGCAGCGCGCCCCCCTCACCCGAAGCGCTTGCGTTGAATGCATTACAAGCCGCCTTGGAACTCGGGGACGACGAGCGTTATGCGGTCGAAAGCTCGCGCATTCTCCTGAACTACCTGGAGCGTGTCCGGCAGTACCGAACCCATGGAAAGACCACCGAGGAATGTCTGGCCAGTGTCCGCCTCCCCGGAGAGCTACAGCTCAACCTGAAAGACTTCCTGCGCTGCTGCGACCGGGCAAAATTCGCCCTCGCCCGCTTTACCGAAAAAGAGCGTATCATGATGACGGATACGGCATCTGAGATCGTCCTCGGCCTAAGCCCGACTCCGGCCACTGACTCAGAGAAACCGAGCGCTCCCCCGCCTCTTCCGGGAAAGGAGGAGTTCCCGACATGAGTTTCTTCCAGTTCCAGGACCCACTATTTTTCCTGCTACTACTGCTACTGCCGCTACTGGCCTGGTGGTCCGGACGTCACGGTCCGGATGCGGCCATTCGTTTTTCCAGCACCCAATTGGCCAAGGCGGTCAGCCGGAGACGCCGAAGCCGTGCCGGACAAATACTGCTCACCTTGCGCTGGCTGGGATTGGCCTCACTCGTCACGGCCATGGCCCGTCCACAGATCGGCCGCATGAACAATAACACGGAGGCAGAAGGTATCGATATCGTGGTCACTCTCGACATGTCCGGTTCGATGCGGGCACTCGACCTCTCAACCCGTGAGGATATCGTCACCCGGCTCGACGCAGCCAAACGTGTGATCGACGACTTCATCGACCAGCGGGAGTTTGACCGAATCGGGCTCGTGGTATTCGCGGCCGACGCCTATGTAG
Organism: Coraliomargarita parva; assembly: GCF_027257905.1. Classification (NCBI taxonomy): domain Bacteria; kingdom Pseudomonadati; phylum Verrucomicrobiota; class Opitutia; order Puniceicoccales; family Coraliomargaritaceae; genus Coraliomargarita; species Coraliomargarita parva. The sequence goes on along the minus strand of NZ_JAPZEI010000007.1, from coordinate 78,817 downwards.
TCAGCCCCCTCACCCTGAACCACGACTGGCTGAAAAAGAACCTGAAACGTCTGGAACTCGGCGAAATCGACATCAGTGGCACGGCCATCGGCACCGCGCTGGGAGCCAGTGCCAACCGCCTGCGGAAGCAGGAAGGACGAAGCCGCATCGTCATCCTCCTGACCGACGGGGAAAACAACGCAGGCGAGCTGACGCCCATCGGGGCGGCCGAAGCAGCCAAAGCGCTGGGAATCAAGGTCTACACGATCGCCACCGGCAAAAAGGGGCGCGTCCCGGTCCCGGAGACCAACCGGGCCGGCGAGGTGCTGCGCGACCGCGACGGGGTCCCCATCTACCGGGGACGGAGTGATTTTTCAAACTACGACGAAACCGAACTTCGCCAGATCGCAGAACTGACCGGCGGCCAATTTTTCAGAGCCACCGAGAGCGGGGACCTCGAGCGGATCTACGATGAAATTGATACACTGGAAACAACCAAAGTCGAACTGCGCAGCTACGCCAGTTTCACTGAACTCTTTATTTGGCCCGCCGGACTCGGACTCCTTTTGATTGGAATCGAGCAGATGCTCGCGAACACACGCTACCGTCGACTCCCATGACATTTGCATCGCACATCTGGCTCTATTTAACCCCCCTAGTCACCCTCTTGGTAGTGGCTCTAATCGCCTACGGACTGCGTAAGCGCAGCAGTCTGTTGCAGCAGTTCGCAGCCGCCCGCCTTCTCGAACAATTGACCGAAAAGGCCAGTCTGCGCCGCATACTGATCAAGGCGACCCTGCTCAGCCTGGCCTGCACCACGATCGGCCTGGCATTGGCTCGCCCGCAATACGGAGTTGAATGGACGGAACGCAAAGCCCGCGGACTCGATATTGTTTTCGTGCTCGACAGCTCCAAAAGCATGTTGGCCACGGACCTGCGGCCAACCCGGCTGGATCGTGCCAAACTCGCCATCCTCGACCTGATCGAGCGTCTCGAAAGCGACCGCATCGGCCTCGTCATCTTTGCCGGTCAAGCCTTCCTGCAGACGCCTCCGACCCTCGACTATGCAGCCTTCCGAGAGAATCTGGAAGCGGTCAGCCCGTCCTCGCTCACGCGCGGCGGCAGCGACTTGGGCGGCGCCATCGACGAAGCGGCCAAGGCCTTCCCTACAGAAAGTAACGTCAAGGTCGTCGTCCTCCTGACCGACGGCGAAGACTTGGGGGGCAGCGCACAGCAAGCCGCCGAGCGAGCCAAGGCGAAGGGCATACAGATACACAGCATCGGTTTCGGGACACCGGAGGGCGACTACTTGCGCATTCGCAACGAGCAAGGCATCGAAGAATTTGTTCGGGATGAAGAAGGTCAGCCGGTACGCAGTCAGCTGGACGAAACCACACTCAGGGAGATCGCGGAAACAACCGGAGGGCTTTACTCGCAACTGGAACCGGATACGCTTCAGAGGCTGTACAACAAGGTGCTCAACGCCCTGCCCCGCGAAGAACGTGAATCCGAAATGCAGGAAGTACACATCGAACGTTTTCAATGGGCAATCGGAGCCGCTCTCATACTTCTGGTAGTTGAAGGCCTGATACGCCGCCGCGGACAGAGTACCGTCGTCGTGCTCATCGCCGCCGCCTGCCTCTATCCGAGCCAAAGCCGAGCAGAGGCAGACAAGGCCAGCCCCGAAGAACTGTACAACCAGGCCTACGCCAATCTCGTCGAAGGGCATTTTGAAACCGCCGCAGCCGAGCTGGAAGGCAGCATCAATGAAAGCGGCGACCTGGGCCTGCAACGGGATGCACTCTACAATCTCGGCCATGCCTATTATCAACAGGGGCAAAAGGCATTCGAGCAGCAGGACTTCGAAACGGCCCTGCAGAAATGGAAGCAGGCCGAAGACTTCTATCAATCGGCGGTCGAGATGGACCCGAAGGACCAGCCAGCCAAAGAAGATGCGAAAGCAACCCAAGCACGCCGCAAAGCCCTCGAAGACTACCTGGAGAACCAGAAGCAACAACAGCAGCAAAATCAGGACGAACAGGAGAAGGAGCAGAGCGAACAGGACCAACAAGACCAGCAGCAATCCGGTGATTCCCAGGATCAACAGGGCCAGGACCAACAAGGGCAGGAGCAGCAAGGGCAGGAGCAGCAGTCAGGAGACTCTCAAGACCAGCAATCCCAAAACCAGCAGGGCGAATCCGGCCAGCAAGGCCAAGACCAGCAGGGCGGGAATCAGCAACAGCCAGGCGAATCCGGCCAGGAGCAACAGGGACAGGAGCAATCCGACGAGTCCCCATCCGACAAGCAACAGCAACCAGACTCCGGCGAACAAGGCGAACAGGCACCGCAGCCACAGCCCTCAGAAGAAGGCGAAAAATCCGAACAACAGGGAGAAGACCGCGAGAATAACGCCCAGCAAGGCGAATCCATGGAGCAGGAAGCCGGCGAACCGGGCCAGCAAGCCTCTGGAGAAGAAGGAACCGACGAAGCCTCGGGTAGTATGCCGGTACCGGAAGTAGACGGCGAAAACGAGACATCCGAGGCAGGACCGGGCACCGCAATGGGGACAGAGCCCGTGGAGGGCATGAGCACTGAGGATGCCCGGGCACTCTTGAACAGTTTACAAAGCAAGGAACAATTATTACCTTTCGTTGAATCACCGGGCCCCCGCACAGGGGGACACATCCGAGACTGGTAACCATGTCCAGAATCCCGCTCATACTACTTGCACTGATAGGTCTGCAATCCATGGCGATGGCAGAGATTGCCGCCAGCGCGCGCTTCCAACCCACCCGGGTCAATCTGGGGAATCCGATACGCTATATCGTCGAGATCTATGAAACCGACAAGCAGAAGATGCCGTCGGTCGAACCGGTCACCTCGATGCAGATCCCGGACACGAACGGGTTGAATGTGCGCAACGCCCGAACCACCAGCGGTTCGAGCACGCAAATCTACAACATGCAGGCCACCTACAAGCGCACACAAAGCATCATTAGTGATGTCGAGGCCCCCACCCCCGGCACCTACACGATTCCCAGCTACACAATCCGATACAAAGGCCAAACCTTGACCATCCCCAGCGCCAAGCTGGAAGTGCTCAAGCGCGGGGAGAATGCGGCACCGACGGTCGACGAACTGGTCTTTCTCAAGGCGGAAGTCCCGCAGCAGATGTATATCGGCCAGACGATTGAAATGGACCTGCAGTTGTATATCGACTCGAGTGTGCGCCTTCGTCGCATCCACAGCTTCGACCGCACGTCCGACGGCTTTGTTCTCAGCGAATTGAAGAACGATTCAGAAGACAGCATGCAGAACTACAAGGGCCGGCGCTACCAAGTCGACACCTGGCCCTTGACCCTGACACCGATCCAAACCGGATTGCAGGACCTGAGCTTCCAGTTCCGGATATCCGCCCAATTTCCGGACCAGTCCGGCACCAACAGCCCCTTCGGTCAACGCTCTCCCTTCGGGGGCAGCATCTTCGACGACTTTTTCGGCCGCACGGAGCAGTTTAACGTCTACACCGAACCGCTCCAGGTCGAGGTACTGCCACTGCCAGAGGCCGACAAGCCCGAGAGCTTTTCCGGAGCGATCGGAGACTTCAGCCTACAAGTCTACAGCGATGCGAAAAGCAGCCGCGTGGGAGAGCCGGTCATGCTCTCTGTAGAAATTGCAGGAAGCGGCAACTTCGACCGCATTGAAGGCCCCGAACTGGCGGAAAGCCCGGCATGGCGTAGCTACAAGCCCGAATCCACATTCGTCCCCAGCGATGCAATCGGCCTGCATGGCAAGAAGCGCTTCGACTACATCTGCATTCCGCAACAAGCCGGAAGCCAGGAACTACCCGCTGTCCGCTTTTCTTTTTTCGACCCGAAAAGCAAGCAATACATTGAATTGGACAGTCCGCCCATTCCGATGGAGGTCGCTCCCGGCAAACCCGGCAATCCATCTGCCGGCACCCTGAACGGAGATGCACACCCATTGAACGGAGACACGGCGTCCGCCCCAATTCCCAAACTCTCGGCGGAGGAGGCCCTCCTCGTCTTGGACTACCGCCCCCGAGCCAGTCGAACGGTCGACGGCAACTGGCTGCGCCAGCCTTTGTTTTATGTGTTCCATGGTACAATCGCACTGGCCTTTGCCTTTGGCATCGTCCGGCTGAGGCAGCGGCGAAAATTACAGCAGGACCACAGCTACCGGCTGGCCCGTGAAGCCGGGAAAGCGGCGAAGGCGGCCCTCAGTGAAGCCATGGCCTCGGCCACGGCAGGCGACTCAGAAAGCTTCTACGCCAGTGCCTGTCGCAGCATCCGACTCGCGGCAACCGAAGCGAGCGGTAAGGACCTGCGTAATGCCGACTATCCGGAAATCCGCCCTTGCCTCCGAAGCGAAACGGCCGCAGAGGCCTGCGAGTCGCTTTTCCAGAAAGCCGACACCATCCGCTACTCCGGCCAAAGCCAGCAAGCGAACCTCGAAGCCGACCGCCAAAAACTCGAAAGTATCCTCAAAGCGCTATGAAATACTTGCCCGCTTTAATCGCCTTTCTCACATGCCTGGCCTCCCTGAGCGCGAGCAACTTTTCAGAAGGTACCGCCGCCTATGAAGCCGGCGACTATGCCGGCGCCCAAAGCCAGTTCGAAGCGGCGTTGGTTCAGGAAGAAACCGCCGCGGGACATCACAACCTCGCACTGAGCCTGTACCAGCAAGCGCAACCCGCCGAGGCCGCCTGGCAGTTGGAACGCGCCCTGCAGCTCACCCCCTACCAACCGGAATACCATTTCAAGTTGGCTGCCCTGCGTGAACAGCTCGGCTTGCTGGGAACCGAAACGCGATGGTACGAGTTGGCAGGACGCGCCCTCACGCTCAACAGCTGGCTCACCCTACTCTGTCTCAGCTTCTGGATCGGAGCGCTCGCACTCTTCTACCCGATCGCGGGGGACATGAAAGCCGGACTGGCGACCAAAGGACTGCGAGCCATTTGCCTGATAAGCTGCACCCTCGCCCTGGCCGGAACCTGGCTGAGCCTGCAGGACCGTCATCGCGCCATCTGTCTTTCCAACACCCCAGCCAGCCTGCATGCGGCCCCCGCAACCGGCGCCCCGCAAAGCGGGCAGGCGCGGCCCGGCGAACGCCTGCACATCCTAGAACGACACAATGATTTCGCCAAGGTGGTAACCGAGCAAGGCTCGCGCGGCTGGATCGCCGGAACGGACTTCAAGGAAGTCTTCCCGCAGGCGAGGCAAGACAGCGGAAATTCCAATTGAATTTTCATATCCCGAAGACGGTATTTCGGTTGAGACGAGCGGTCTCCTGGATAAATTTAGACCATGCAAACCTTTGTCTTCCCCGAAACAGATTGGAACGTGACACGCTTGGCCTACGGTTGTGGGGCGATCGGCGGTCATTGGGATACGCGCCCCTTGGACGACAGTTGGAGGCAACGCGCCTTTACGATTCTCGACGCGAGCCTTGAAGCCGGCATCAATTTCTACGACCACGCCGACATCTACACCTACGGCAAGTCCGAACAGGTGTTTGGCGAATACCTCAAAGCCAACCCCGACCTGCGGGAATCGATCTATATCCAATCCAAATGCGGCATTCGATTCGCCAATACGCCGAACCCGGGGACCCCCGCCCGCTATGACTTCAGCTACGAGCATATCGTCGAGTCCGTCGAAGGCAGCCTAAGACGACTGGGAATCGAGTATCTGGACACATTGCTCCTGCACCGTCCGGACGCCCTCATGGAACCGGAAGAGGTGGCACGCGCGTTGGACGATCTGGAGAATGATGGAAAAGTCCGGCACTTCGGGCTGAGCAACCACAGTATCCGTCAGATGGAACTCCTGCGGGCTTACATCCGCCAGCCCCTGCTGATCAACCAATTGCAAATCAGCTTGGCGCATCCCTGGCTCATCGCCGAAGGGATCGATGTCAACCTGCACCAAGACACACCCGGCAGCCTGGGAACAGGGCTACTCGATTACTGCAGACTTCACGGGATCCTCGTGCAGGCTTGGTCACCGGTCGGCGGCGGCGCCTTTTACCATGCGCGCGCGGGAGACGAACCACACCCCAAACAAGCGCTGCTGGATTTGGTGCACACCTTCGCAGAGTCCTACAACTGCTCGGCCCAGGCAATCATGCTGGCCTGGCTGCTGCGGCACCCCGCCTGCATCCAGCCGATTCTCGGCACCCTGACTCCGGAACGGCTACAGGAATCGGCCCAAGCCGAAACAATCCAACTCAGCCGGGTCGAGTGGTATCAACTGCTCCAAGCTGCCATAGGACACCCCGTCCCCTAACGCGGCAGGGGTTTCCGCGCACTCTCCTCAGACTGGCACTTGATTTTTTGGAAGCACTGCCTACGGTTTCCGGCTTCTTATCGCCCAACTTTCAATCGTAACACACAGAAAAATAGACATATGAGCACGAAAGCACCTGAACGCCACGAGTTCCAAGCGGAGGTCAAGCAGGTCCTCGATATCGTTGTCCACTCGCTCTATACGGATAAAGAGATCTTTGTCCGCGAGCTGATCTCCAACGCATCCGACGCGACGGAGAAGCTGCGCCATACGCAGTTGACAGAGAAAGAGATCTTTGACGCCGAGCTTGAACTGGAAATCCAAGTCACGACGGAAGAAGAGGCCGGCACCATCACGATCCGCGATTCCGGAATCGGCATGACACACGACGAGCTGATCGAAAATCTCGGCACGATCGCCCATTCCGGGTCGAAGGCCTTCCTCAACGCCCTGAAGGAAAGCGGCGAGCGCAATGAAAACCTGATCGGCCAGTTCGGAGTCGGATTCTACTCCGTATTCATGGTCGCGGACAAGGTCCAGGTCTACTCCCGGAGCTGGCGAACCGAAGGAGACTGCCTCTGCTGGACCAGCGACGGTTCCGGCTCCTACGAGATCGAAACGGTCGAGGGCGAACGCCGCGGCACCCGTATCGTCATCCACCTGAAAGACGAGTACAAGGATTTCGCGAAAAAGGACCGGATCGAATCAATCATCAAGAACTACTCCAGCTTCGTTCAGTTCCCGGTCAAGGTTGATGGTGACACCCTGAAAACAGTGGAAGCCCTCTGGCTGAAGAACAAGAACGACATCAGCGAAGAGGAATACAAGGAATTCTACAAGTTCCAGGCCAATGCATTCGACGAGCCCCGTTTCTGGCTTCACTTCTCGGCCGATGCCCCACTGGCGATCAACACCCTGCTCTTTGCGCCGACAGAAAACATGGAAGGCTTCGGCTTCGGCCGGATGGAACCGGGCGTGGCACTCTACTGCCGCAAGATCCTGATCGACAGCGACCCCAAGAACCTGCTCCCGGATTGGCTTCGATTTGTCCGCGGCGTGGTCGACAGCGCCGACCTCCCGCTCAACATCTCCCGAGAATCCATGCAGGACAGCACGCTGGTGCAGAAACTGAACAAGGTGATCACCAAGCGCTTCCTCAAGATGTTGGAGGAAAAGGCCAAGAACGATCCGGAAGCCTACGACAGCTTCTGGCAGTCCTTCGGGCTCTTCCTCAAGGAAGGGGTCACCACGGATTTCGCCCACCGTGACCATCTGCTCAAACTGCTGCGCTATGAGTCCTCCTACACCGAGGAAGGCAAGACCACCAGTCTGGCCGACTACCTCTCGCGCGCCCCGGAAGGCCAGAAGGAGATCTACTACATTTCCGGGCCGAACCGGAAGGCGATCGAGAACGGCCCCTACCTCGAAGCCTTCAAGGCGCGCAATATCGAGGTACTCTACATGTACGAGGCGGTCGACGAGTTCGTCATGAACCACGCACGTAACTTCGAGGAGAAAAACTTCGTTTCCGCCGACAGCGACGACATCGACCTCGATGCCATCGCACCGGAAACCGAGACCGACAAGCCCGAGGCACTTGACGCCGTTGCCAGCGAAGACCTGTGCAAGTTCATCAAGGAGAAGCTCGGCGATGACGTTAGCGAGGTCACGGCCAGCGAGCGTCTCGTCGGCAGCCCGGCCATGATCGTCAATGCCGACAAGATGATGACGGCACAAATGCGCCGCATGATGAAAGCCATGCAGCAAAAAGGCGGCATGATGGGTGCGGAACCTCCGGTCAAGTTGCAGATCAACCCGCGCCATCCGCTGGTCAAGAACCTGGCTTCCCTGCACGGCAGTAACAGCGACCTGGCCACCCTGATCAGTCAGCAATTGCTCGACAATGCACGCATGGCCGCCGGCCTGCTCGAAGATCCGACCACCATGGTCCAGCGCAATTACGAGATCCTTGAGAAACTGAGCCAGCAGTAGTCCAGCACGACTTTCGGTATACAAAAGGCACCTCGGATCGAGGTGCCTTTTTTTGTTTCAGTGCAAATGTATTGAAGGGGGTTATTCGCCCCAGAACTTCCACCACTTACGGCTGTGTTCTTCACGCATTTCCTGGCCGGTTTCGGAGCCCTTTCCGGCCTCCTTGTGCATGGCTTCGGTCTTGTCGCTCATATCCGACTTTTCCTTAGCCATCTTTTCCGACTTCTCCATCTTTTCCTTGGCCATCTTTTCCGACTTTTCCTTGGACTTCTCCGCCATGTGTTCGGCTTCGTCCTCTTCGGACTTCGCCTTCTTCTTCATCTTGGCTTCATCCCCTTCCATTTTCTTCATTTCGGAATGGGCTTTCTTTTCCTGGGATTCCATCTTTTTCATCGCCGCATCATCCGGCTTGCCCTTGCCCTCCGGGGGACTGGCAAAAAGCGGATTCAAAACAAAAGCAGCGGCGAGACAGGTCAGGGTGAGGTATTTTTTATTCATAACGGTTCGCGAGTTTATATCCTTATACACGTATTGCAAGCCGTATGCCCCCCCAAAAAGAAGCACCTTGAATCGACTTTTGGCCGATTCCGTATTTGATACCTGCGCATGGACCGGCGTGAATTCATCCTTCAAATGCTCAAGTCCACCGCGACCATGGCTGCGGTTGCTCCGAACTTGTCGGGAGCCACGATAGTATCCTCGGGATCGGACCGCCTGGGAGCAACCCTCCCCGTCCGCCCCTTCGGCAAAACCGGCGAATCCCTCACCGCACTGGGTCTCGGCGGGTTTCACTCAGCCTCCGGCGGAGACCGGAACGGGCAGGCCCTGATCGAGACGGCCCTGGAACAGGGTATCCGCTTCTTCGATACTGCGCATAAGTATCTCGGGGGCGCATCGGAACGCTTGTACGGCAACTACCTGACGCCGAAATACAGGGAAGACGTCTTCATCATGTCCAAGTGCGATACGCGCGACCCGGCGCTCCCCGCCGCTACGCAATTGGAGCGCTCCCTTCAGCGTCTGAAGACAGACTATATCGACCTGTGGATGGTTCACACCCTGATCGACGAAGCAGATGCCGAAAAACGCGTACTGGAAATGCTACCGGTGATTGAAAAGGCCAAAGCCTCCGGCAAGATCCGTCACTGTGGCGTCTCCGGTCATTACTCGACCGCTGCCCTGCTCAAAGCCCTGGACCTGACCACAGAACGTCCCATCGACGCCTTGCTCATGCCGATCAGCGCGGTCGACTCAGTTTCACAAGACAGCTTCATCCAGGAAGTCCTGCCGGAACTCGGGAAGCGGCAAATCGCCCCTCTGGCCATGAAGACCATGGGCGCGGGACGCATTACCAGCCACATGATCGGCGGCAAGCGAGTGGTGCCGGACCGGATCAGCCTGGACGAGAACCAGTGGTTTGTCCTCTCCCTCCCGGTCTGCAGCTGGGTCAGCGGAATGACCACGGTGGAACAAGTACAAACGAACGCCGACATCCTGCGACGCTTCACCCGCTTGACAGAAAGCGACCGATTGACCATTGCCGAGAAATTGCTCGACGTCGCCGACGAGGCAGCACTGCAGCCCTACCGTGAGTGGCTCACCTAGAACCACAAATCAAGGCATCCCATCAGGGTGCAACACGGCCAAGACAACAGGAAGAGCGCTCACTCTGCCGAGCCCTGCAATGTCTTACCAAGAGCTTCGACGTCTTTGCCAAAACCTTTTACAGTATTGCAGGCGGACAGGGATAGCAGTGATGCGACTAGCAGGCCGCCCACAAGTAACTTGATTGTTCTTTTCATCGTGATGAAGCCTAAGACGGAGGCTAAAAAAGGCAAGTGCTAGACGCCTCAGATTCCGGGGACAGCCTCCAGCAGCTTTATCGTGTAGGGATGCTGCGGGTTCGAGTAGATCTCCTGCGCGCTGGCTTGCTCCACTATCCTGCCTTCCGTCATGACCAGAACCTCGTCACTAATATGCTCCACCACTGCAAGGTCATGGGCGATAAAGAGATAGGTCAGACCGAACTCATCCTGCAGATCCTGGAGCAAATTGACAATCTGCGCCTGAACCGAGACATCCAGGGCACTGACCGGCTCGTCACAGATAATAAACTCCGGTTCCACCGCAAGTGCACGGGCGATGCCGATACGTTGGCGCTGGCCTCCACTAAACTGGTGCGGGTAGCGCTCCATGAAATCCGGGCTCAAGCCCACTTTCTCCAGCAAATCGGCCACCCGGGCCTGCCTTTGCGCCCGGGACCATTGCGGGAAATGGATTTCAAGGGGCTCGGCTATTATACTGAATATCGTCATCCGGGGATTCAGCGAACTGAATGGGTCCTGGAAGATGACCTGGATCTTTTTACGATAAGGAAAAAATGCACGATTCCCCAGACGGGAAATCAACTGTTCCTCGTAGTGGATCTCGCCAGCCGTGACGGGCACCAATCGTGCAATCGCGCGCCCCGTGGTCGTCTTGCCGCTGCCACTCTCCCCGACGAGACCAACCGTTTTGCCCCGCGGGATCTCGAAGGAAATCCCGTCCACAGCGCGGACCCAGTCCACCGTATGTTGCATGACGCCCCCACGCACGGGAAAATGGACCTTCAGGTCCCGGACAGAGAGCAAAGGCGTAGACGGCTCGTTTTCAGGCATGGGGCATAAGAAAAGGGAACAGTTGCCCCGGTGCAACATCTCTTGGATATACGTGCTAGACTATTTCATGAAATACCAGAAACATAGGGTACATACATGAGTGATACGCCCATTACAGTCCCACTGCTCGATCTTAAGCCCCAGTATCAGGCCCTCGCCGCCGAACTGGACGAAGCGGTCGCACGCGTGGTGCAATCCCAATACTTTATTCTCGGCCCAGAAGTCGAAGGCCTCGAAGCGGAAGTCGCCCACTACTGTGGTGCGGAACATGCCGTCGGGGTCTCCTCCGGCACAGACGCCCTGATCGTGGCGATGATGGCCATGGGAATCGGCCCGGGCGACGAAGTCATCACCACCCCCTACACCTTTTTTGGAACTGTCGGGTCAATTGTGCGAATCGGCGCCAAGCCAGTCTTCGTCGATATCGAACCGGACAGCTTCAACATCGACGTTTCGAAGATCGAAGCGGCCATCACCGATAAAACCCGCGCCATCGCACCGGTGCACCTCTTTGGCCAAATGGCCGACATGCGGGCCATCAACCGGCTGGCCCGCGAGCACGAGCTGCTCGTCATCGAAGATGCCGCCCAAGCGATCGGCGCCAAGCAGAATGGCCGCCGGGCCTGCTCCTTCGGGCACATGGGCTGCCTTTCTTTTTTCCCGACGAAGAACCTGGGCTGCTTCGGCGATGGCGGAATGATCGTGACTGATGATGCGGACTACGCCCAAATTGCCCGCCAGCTGCGCAACCACGGCATGGAGCCCAAATACTACCATGCACGCGTCGGCGGCAACTTCCGACTGGATGCCCTTCAGGCTGCGGTCCTCCGGATCAAACTCCCCCATCTGGACAGCTGGCACGAAGCCCGCCGCGAGAATGCCGCGCTCTACCGCAAACTCTTCAAGGAGGCCGGGCTGGTCCGTACCCATGAACAACTGGGAACCGGTCTGGAAGGCGGCGTCGTCCTGCCTCCGGAAACTGAGAACAACTACCACATCTACAATCAGTTTGTCATCTATAGCGATCAACGTGACGCCCTCATGCAGCACATGAAGGCCAACAACGTCGGATGTGAAATCTACTACCCGCTGGCCCTACACGAGCAGGAGTGCTTCCGCCTGTTGGGCTACTTTAAGGGCGACTTTCCGAATGCAGAACGGGCCGCGGCCCACAGTCTGGCACTGCCGATCTACCCGGACCTCAGCCCGGATATGATTCAACGTGTGGTTGAAGTCATCGCCAGCTTCAACTAAGCCGGCACAGAAAGCATCCCGCAAGACCTATGCCTCTCCAACGTTTCGGTCCCTATTTCAAATACCTGAAGCCCGTACGCCTGCAATTCGGCCTGGGTTTGCTGGCCGGCTTGATCTACGCAGCCTCGAGCGGCTTTGGTCTGCCGTTTATTATCAAGTATCTGGTCCCTTTGCTCACTCAGGACGATGCGCCTGAAGGCATGGCCCTGATCAGCTTGCTGATGGCGGTCCCGCTGGTCTTCCTCTTCCGGGCCTTAGGCAGTTTCATCAACTCCTATCTCATCGCCTACACCGGCATGCATGTCCTGGAGCAGCTGCGGGTCCTGGTATTTGAGCGGATCCAGACCCTGCCGCTGGCATTCTTCCACAAGAACAAGGTGGGCGACCTGATGTCGCGCGTCATGGGCGACACCCAGCAGCTGCAAAATGCGATCGTCAAGGTCGTGGACAGCCTGATCAAGGAACCCGCCACCCTTGTCAGTGCGGCGGCCTTCCTCGTCTACCTCTCCTTCGTTAGCTCGGACGTCACCTTCCTGCTCATTGCGCTGGCCTCCGTACCGGCTTGCGTGCTGCCCATCCGGGTAATCGGTAACCGCGTTCTGGCGAAAGCCAAGCGCGCCCAGAAACAAGCCGGCAAGTTGAACCATGTACTCAACGAGAACCTCTCCGCCATCCGGGAGGTACGTGCCTACAACCTGGAAAGCAAGGAAACGCACCGCTTTGCCGGCGCCTGCCGGACCTTGCTGAAACGATCCCTCAAAGTGGTCAAGTACGACAAGGCCCTGAACCCGACCATCGAGCTGGTCACCTCCATAGCGCTGGTCGTGGCCCTCTATGTGGCGGTCGTACGCGAAATCGACCAAGCCGCACTCGCATCCATCCTGACCGCCTTGTATATGTGCTATCAACCGGTCAAGAAGCTGGGTGGCGTGAACAACACCCTGCGCAAGGCCGAGGCCTCGCTTTTACGACTGGAGTACATCCTGCACGCGGAAGATTCGGTGCCCGAAGCCGAAAACCCGCAACGAATGGAACATGCATCCGGCGCGGTCCGTTTCGAGAACATCACTTTCAGCTACGGTGAGGAGGCGGCACTCAAGTCCGTCAACGTCGACATCCGGGCCGGTGAAGTCGTCGCACTGGTCGGACCCAGCGGAGCCGGCAAGTCGACCTTTGCCAACCTCGTTCCCCGATTCTATGATCCGGGAGAAGGCCGGGTCACAGTGGACGACATCGACCTGCGCACCTTATCCAAGGCGGACTTGCGTCGTCAGATCGCCCTCGTTTCCCAGGAAGCAATCCTGTTCAGTGACAACATCGCCAACAACATCCGAATCGGTAAGCCCGGAGCCAGCCAGGAAGAGATTGAAACGGCCGCCCGAATGGCCAATGCCCATAGTTTCATCACCGAGCTGGAAAACGGCTATGACACCGAAGTCGGCGAACGCGGCTCACGCCTGTCCGGCGGCCAGCGCCAACGTATTTCCATCGCACGGGCCTTCCTCAAAAATGCGCCCATCATCATTCTGGACGAACCGACATCCGCGCTTGATGCGGAAAGCGAACACCAGATCCAGGCAGCGATGGAAAATCTGTCCCGCGGACGGACCGTCCTGATCATCGCCCACCGGTTCAGCACGATCCAGCACGCGGACCGGATCTTTGTCTTTGAGGCCGGGCACATCATCGACAGTGGCAAACATACCGAACTTCACGGCCGCTGCGAATTATATCGTAATCTCTACGACAAACAGGCTAAAACAGCCCTGAATCACAACGGATAAACCTGCCATGACCTCACGCACACGCCGATGCCTCGCCGCCGTTCTCATTCTGGCCTGCCTCTTCCTGTCTGCATGTAGCTCAACCAGCTCGCAGAACGGCGTCACGATTAAGCAGAATCGTAGCTTCTGGGACTACATCCCCGGACTATAACCCCGGCAACAAAGTCAGGCAAGCACTTGCTGAGTGGCAGTTTCGCAGCCCTCCAGGAACTTGCGAACCTCTCCGGTATAGACAATCTGCCCGCCGCCAGAGCCACCTTCCGGGCCTAGCTCGACGATCCAATCGGCCATCCGGATCACATCCGTATCATGTTCGATGATTAAGATGGTATTGCCGGCATCCCGCAGTTTGAACAGAAGATCCATCAGTTTCTGAATGTCCAGCCAGTGCAGCCCCGTTGTCGGTTCATCCAGGATATACAGGGTTTCCCCCTGCTGCCGCTTGCTCAGTTCGAGAGAGAGCTTGATGCGCTGGGCTTCTCCCCCGGAGAGCGTGGTCGCCGGCTGCCCCAGCTTGATATAGCCCAGTCCCACATCGGCCAGCGTTCGCAACTTTTCCGCAATACGCGGTTGTTTGGCAAAGACGGCCAAGGCCTCATCCACACTCATACCAAGCACATCGGCGATGCTATAGCCTTTGAACCTCACATCCAGCGTTTCCCGGTTGTAACGCCGCCCCTGACAACTGGGACACTCACTGTAAACATCCGCCATAAACTGCATGTCCAGCTTGATCACGCCGTCCCCCTTGCAGCGCTCGCAGCGCCCACCGGCGACATTGAAACTGAAACGGCTACCCTTGTAGCCCCGAATCTTGGCGAGAGAGCACTTGGCAAAAAGGTCGCGCAATTGGTCAAAGAGCTTCGTATAGGTCGCTGGATTCGAACGCGGGCTGCGACCGATCGGTTCCTGGTCGACCTGAACCACGGAACTGAAGTGCTCCAAGCCCTCAATACCACCATGCCGCCCCGGGATGGCCTTCGCCCGGTTCAACTTGAAGGCGGCCGCCCGGGCCAGGATATCGTTGACCAAGGTACTCTTGCCCGAACCGGAAAGACCGCAGACAACCGTCAACAAGCCGACGGGAAAGCGGGCGTCCACTGCTTTCAAGTTATGTTCACGGGCCTCCTTCACCGCCAGCCAGTCCGATTTCGGACGCAAGGTGTCGGCATACTTCTCGACCCGGAAGCGGCCACTTAAGAATGGTCCCGACCGACTGTCCGGCGACTCATAGGACGCTTCCGGCTTGCCCTCATAGATCACAGAGCCGCCCTCGGCCCCCGCGCCCGGACCCAGTTCGATCAAATGGTCGGCGGCCCGCATGGTCTCGGCATCATGTTCGACCACCAGCACCGAATTGCCCCGGTCGCGCAGCGCCAGTAGTGTCTGGATCAAACGCCGGTTATCCAAGGGATGCAGGCCGATACTCGGCTCATCGAGGATATAAACAACGCCCATCAGGGACATGCCCAACTGGGTGGCCAGACGCACACGCTGGGCTTCGCCTCCGCTGAGTGACGTGTAGCGACGATCCAGCGTGAGATAACTGAGCCCCACTTCGTTCAGGAAATCCAGTCTGGACGACAGACCTCGCAAGGCATCTCCCACTCTGGCGTAGGCCGGCTTCCCTGATAATTGACGCATGAACGCATGCGCCCCCTCGAGCGAGAAGGACAGGAATTCCGACAAACCGGAACCTTCGATCAGGACGCTCAGGCTCTCCGGCCGCAAGCGCCGGCCCCGGCAGGTATTGCATCGGCTGCCGATCTGAAAGGCCATCAGTCTGGCCTTCAGCCCCTCACTGCTGGTGCTCCGGCGTGTTTCTTCCAAATCGGCCATAACCCCGGCGAAGGACATCGCTTCCGGCTTGGTGTTGCCGCCCTTTAACTTGAAACTGAACAGACGCTTGCCGGTCCCGAAGAGGATCTGCTCCCGCACCTCGGGCGGCAATTCCTCCCATGGTGCGGTCGGATCAAAGGGTAATTGTTCCGCCAGTTGCTTCAGAATCGCATTGCGCTTGATGATCATCTGCTTCGAACCGAGACGCCAGGGCTTGATCGCCCCGTTGCGCACCGACTTGGTCGGATCCGGCACCACCAACTCCGCTTGAAACTGCAGGGTTTCCCCGATCCCCCCGCATTCCGGACAGGCACCTTCCGCGTGGTTCCAGGAAAAGTGGCGTGGGGTGAGTGCATCGTATACCGTACCGCAGTTGACACAGGAGAGCCGGTTGCTGAGGGCGACTTCGCGCCATCCACCCCGCTCCCGGTCTTCCAGCAGCACCAGGGCCCGGTCATCTCCCTCACTGAACGCCAGTTCGAGGGAGTCCGCCAGACGGCTGCGCTGGTCCGGGCGTAGTACGATCCGGTCAACCACGATCTCGACCGCCACTTCGCCCGCCTTCGAGTCAATCAGGTCCCGGTCGTCGAGCCGCCGGACCTCACCGTTGAGGCGCACGCGCTGGAAGCCGCGTTGTTGCAAACGGGGTAACTCTTCCCGCAAGATCGCAGGCTTGGCCGTCATCCAAGGTGCCAGGATCATCAGGCGGCTCCCCTCCGGCTCCGCATAAATACGGGTCAGGCAATCATCCATCGACCGCCGTTCGATTCGCCCGCCGTCCTTCGGACAATAGGCCACACCGCAAACAGACCACAGCACACGCGCATAGTCGGCAATTTCAGTCACAGTTGCCACCGTACTGCGGGGATTCGCCCCTGCCCCAGTACGCTGCTCCAGGGCGATGACCGGCGAGAGGCCTTCAATAAAGTCCACATCCGGCCTCGGCATTTGTTCCAGCACCATGCGCGCCTTGGTCGACAGGCTGTCGATGTACTTGCGATAGCCCTCCGCATAAATCGTATCGAATGCCAGCGAAGACTTGCCCGAACCACTCACCCCGGTGACCACGACAAGGGAGTCACGCGGAATGTCCAGGCTGACGTTTTTTAGGTTATGTTCCCGAGCGCCCTTTACGGAGATGGAATGAGCTGCATGCTGGGCCGGTGACATAGAAAGACTGGGCTTATATACGAGTTTAAGAGGCCTGGCAAGCGCAGGAAACTAAAGTATCGGGATCGTTCAATTTGCGTTGTAAATCAGGCGTTTCAGTATACTCTATAAGCTATCATGAGGCGTAAAAATGTTCCCATTCTCTACGTTAAAAGCGGCTGCCCCTGGTGCCGTGAAGCACTCTCGTTTTTCGACCAACACGGTGTCGAACTCGACGTGCGCGACGTGTACGCCAACCCCAAGGATATGGATGCCATGGTGCAAATCAGCGGCCAGACCAAAGCCCCGACATTCGAATTCGACGACTTCGTGGTCGCGGACTTCTCGGTCGATGAATTCCTCAGTGAACTCAGTGAGTTCCCCGAGGTCCGCCAAAAACTGGGGATCGGCGACGACGAGGATTAGTCACAGCACGCTCTAGTTCTAGTAGACGAAGCTGGCGCTGGAAGCATCCCCGAAATTGGGTTTGTGCAACGCGACGCTTTTGCCGGTTTCCGTATCCAGAAGCATGAGACGCGTGCGCCCCCCTTGGCGTTGCGTGTAGACCAGATGACGGCCGTCATTCAACCATGTCGGCTCGAGCGAAGAGTTCCCCCCCTGGGTCACCCACTTGCTGCTCCGTGTCTTGGCGTCATACAAAGCGATCTGAAAACCGCCGGCGACAGAAGCCGTAAAGGCGATCAAATTATCATGTACGGGATTCCAGACCGGCTCCGAGCAATAATTGCTGATATTCGTGGGGATACGACGGGCCGGCCCCCCATTGGCAGAGATCTCATAGAGTTGCGGACTCCCCGGGGCGTCCGAGGTGTAGACCAGGCGACGCCCATCCGGCGACCAACTCGGGCTCGCTTCGAGGCTGCGGTTGGTGGTTAAGCGGCGGGCATTCTTGCCGTAGCTGTCACAGACAAAGATTTCGGAATTGCCGGTGCCGGAGAGCGTCATGGCGATCCTGCGGCCGTCCCGGCTGTAACAGGCACCGTTGTTGGTCCCCTTGAAAGTGGCTATCGGCACCTTACGCCCGGCCCGAAGGTCCAGCTTGTAGATGTCAGGGAAGCCCGACTTGTAGTAGGTCGTGTACACCAGGCTGTTGCCGTCCGGAGCCCATTTCGGCCCCGTCACCAGCGCGCGGTCAGCAGTCAGCGGGGTGACCCGAGAAAAGAGCAGGTCCGAGGTATAGATTTCGGAAACCCCGCGTTGTTTACCCACGAAAGCCAGCTTTCCGGCAAAAAAGCCCTTCAAACCTCGCTTTTTGCCGGTGCCGTCGACCGTCAGGTCACAGGCACGAAGAACCGCATTCTGTAAATCGCGCCCGGGAACCGTACTCCGGTAGAGTTCCTGCCCCCCGGAGCGAATGGTCAAAAGCACAGAGCTCCCGCTGGCCCGCTCGATCCGGACGGCAAAGGAGGCTTTTCCCGCATCCGTCACATAATAAGCACCATGCAGACGGAAGGCCCGCACGGACAGGTCCCGGATATTGGCGTCGCTACTTTCCAGAGCGATGGGAATAATGCCTTCATTCCTTCGGGTCGCATCCTCAAGTTGAATAACCTGCCCGGAAACCGGCAATCCCAGGGCGATGAGGAGTGAAGCAAAAAGGCAAAAAGTATGTAGGGAGCGCATGGCTAATGAACTAGCCCCAGCTTGCCGGAAATCGCAAATGCAAATCGAATGGAGGCCGGAATTTTCACGGTTGAATAAATTCACAATGTTTCGGGTTGTGTTGCAGCCAATCAGTCTCACTGTCGAACTCTTTGATATTTTTCAGATCGTGGATACCGAGCAAATTAAAGAAATCCTCAAATCCGTGAAATACCCGGGCTTCAGCCGGGACATCGTGTCCTTCGGGCTGATACGTGACGTCCAACTGGACAGCGGAGTCGCCCAGGTCAGCGTCGAGATCACGACCAGCGACAGCAGCATCCCTGAAAAGATCGCAGCTGACATCAAGGCGGCGGTCGGCAGTCTGGATGGAATCGAGGACGTGAAGGTCCGCATGGAAATTTCCCAGCCGCAACAACAGCCGACCCCAGCCTCCGGCAGCCCGGTCGGCCCCTCGTCCAGCCCGGCCATGCAGAAAGTCCGCTATACCGTCGCGGTTGCCTCCGGCAAAGGCGGCGTGGGCAAGTCCACCGTCACGGTCAATCTGGCCTGCGCCCTCCAGCGCGAACTGGAAGCCCGCAGCATGCCCAGCGGCGTGGGCATCATGGACTGCGATATTTACGGCCCCTCAGTCCCTCTCATGCTCGGCGCCGCCGGCCGCCCTGAGATTCAGAACGACATGATTGTCCCGGTGGAGAACTTCGGAATTCACACCATGTCCATGGGCTTCCTGATCGACGAAGACACACCGGTGATCTGGCGCGGCCCGATGATCATGAAGACGATTCAGCAATTTGCCCAGAATGTGAATTGGGGCGAACTGGAGATCCTCGTGGTCGACCTCCCCCCCGGCACTGGCGATGCACAACTCTCCCTCGTACAGACCCTGCCCCTTGACGGTGCGGTCGTGGTAACAACGCCGCAACCTGCAGCTTATCAAGTCGCCCGCCGCGGCGCCCGGATGTTTGACAAGGTTAACGTCCCACTGCTCGGTGTGGTGGAAAATATGAGCTATCTGGAAGGCCCCGATGGTAGCCGGCAGGCCCTCTTCGGTGAAGGCGGTGGCGCAGAAACAGCGCGCACCCTCGAAACCGACCTACTCGGCCAGGTCCCGATCGACCCGGCAATCCGCGTCGGCTGCGACAATGGAATCCCCATCGTGGTGAGCGACCCGGAGAGCGCGGCGTCCAGCGAATTTAAGCAGATCGCAGCACAGCTGATAGAGAAGCTCATAAAAGATTAATAGAGAACGCTTTTGACTAGCCGGAAATTGTATTTAAGGTATTCTCACATAGCACATGTATCTAAGGTTGGTTGCCAGCAATGAGCCCGAAGAAAGACACAGAGGAAATGAACGCAAACACCCAAGCCTGCAAAGGTGCGCCTGAATTCGCCCAGAAATCGAGTCTGTATCAGGAGTTTCTGGCGGAACGAGACGAGATCCTCCGGCACAAATGGCTGGAGTCTGAAAAGCTGGGTCGCGACATCGGCTTTGAGCGCGCCCTCCTCGACTGGATCCGTAAACACCGGGAAAATTGGCGCAAATCGCGCAAGGGCGTGGAAAAGACCAAGCACTAAGCCATTCCCGCATCCAAGTCCCCCTTTTATTTCCCTGCTCGAACCGGGGCCACAAAAAAACCCGCCTGATGGCGGGTTTTTGTTTAGAAAGTGTCGAACCGACCCTTAGTTCTTGATTTCGCGGTGCAGGGTGTGGCGGCGAAGATGCTTGTTGTACTTCATCTTCTCCACACGCTCCGGCTGCTTACGCTTGTCGCGGGTGGTCATGTAGCGGGAAACCGGCTTGCCTTCGGCGCGGGCTTCAGTGCATTCGATGGTTACGTGCTCTCTCGGCATGGCTAAATACTTAGTTGGTGAATTTGGAAAAACGGCGGAAGTTAGCCGACTGGCCCCCCGGTGCAACTCTTTTTTTCGGTTCATGTGCCGATTCCCGGGCGCAACCGAATGCCCCCGCCATCCAGGATGCAGCTTTTTGTGTATTACGTATTGCCCTGCGGCAAGTGCAGGGCTTTTACTTCAAGCTTCATGAGCACGCCCTCCCTAAAGATTGCAATCGGCACCGACCATGCCGGATACCCCTTGAAAGCACCGATCAGCGAGTTCCTCCGCCAGCGCGGACACGAAGTCCTCGATTTCGGCTGCAACAGCGCGGAATCCTGCGATTATCCGGATTTCATCCGCCCCGCCGCCCAGGCCGTCGCGTCCGGTGAAGCCGACTACGGCATCGTGCTGGGAGGCAGCGGGAACGGCGAAGCGATTGTCGCGAACAAGGTCAAAGGCGTACGCTGCGGCCTCTGTTGGGACGAATGGTCCGCCGAAATGACCAAATTGCACAACAACGCCAACTGCATCGCCATCGGCGCACGTCCGGTGCCCGTCGACTTGGCACTTAAAATCGTCGGAATCTGGCTCGACACGGAATTTGAAGGAGGTCGCCACGAGCGCCGGATCGCAAAAATTGAAGCCGAATAAGACTCACGGCTTGAAAGCTCGCCAAGCTCTGCTCTCCTAATGCTTACATGAACACGTATATATCCATGGCCGAAAAAGAAGATAAGTCCAAAGACAAGGAAAAAGCCGGACTGGGCAAGATCCAGGACACATTCCTGGAGCAACGCAAAGTCTTTCTCTGGGGCGAGGTTTCCGACAAGTCGGCCCGTGACGTAACAGAGAAATTCCTCTACCTGGAGGCGACCGATCCGGGCAAGGACATCACTTTCTATATCAACACCCCCGGCGGCTCGATTACCGCAGGCATGGCCATTTACGACACCATGAAGCTGATCAGCTCTCCCATCACCGTAGTTGTGACCGGGATGGCCGCCAGCATGGGCTCGATTCTCCTCTGTGGCGCGGACAAGGGCAAACGCCTGCTCTACCCCCACTCTCGCGTCCTGATCCACCAGCCCCTCATTTCCGGGCAAATGGTGGCGGTTGCGGTGGACATCCACATCCAAGCCAAGGAAATGGAGCGCCTGCGCGACGAATTGAATGCCATTCTGGCCGAATCCTCCGGCCAACCTCTCGAACAGATCCAGAAGGACACCGACCGCGACTTCTACATGACCGCTCCCGAAGCGATCAAGTACGGTCTGGCCGACGAGATCGTCGAGAAGATCTAAACGGGCGGCACCGGCGTGCCGTCGCTCTACGATGTGCGCGAACTACAGCTGGGGGCATGAGAGGCGCTTCAACGCCTATCCCCAATATTTCAAGCGTACCTTCGGCCAACGGGTCCAGAAGGTCTCGATTGATGCCGGCTTCACCTGCCCCAACCGGGACGGTACCGTTGCCCATGGAGGTTGTACCTTCTGCGACAACGATGCCTTTAACCCGGCCTACTGCGATCCGGCAAAGCCCGTGCGCCAACAAATCGAGGAAGGCATCCGCTTTCATCAGAAACGCTACCATGATCCGGGCAAGCATTTGGCCTACTTCCAGGCTTTCACTAACACCTATGCCCCCCTTGAACGCCTAAGGGCCATCTATGACGAGGCACTCGCGGTGCCGGGCGTGGTCGGACTGGTCATCGGCACCCGACCGGATTGCATCGACAGGGAAAAGCTCGCCTACTTCCGCGAGCTGGCACAGTCCCACTATGTCATTCTAGAGATCGGTATCGAATCCTGCTACGACCGCACCTTGAAACGCATCAACCGGGGGCACAGTTACCAACAGGCGGTCGACGCCATCGAATTGACCGCCGAATACGGAATCAAGGTGGGCACCCACTTGATCTTCGGACTACCGGGAGAAAGCGAGGATGACATGCTGGCCGAAGCAGAGATGCTTTCCAAACTCCCGCTCGACAATATCAAGTTCCACCAGCTGCAACTGATTCGCGGCACCGCGATGGTGAAAGACTACCAGCATCATCCGCAGGACTTCCTCTTCTACGAGCTCGATGTCTATCTCGAGTTCATCACCCGCTTCATCGAGCGCTTGAACCCCGCTTTCGTCATCGAACGCTTTTTTGCCGAGGCGCCTCCCGAAAAGAACCTAAGCCCCATCCAGTGGGATCTTCGCAACGACCAAATGCTGCAGCTGCTGGAGAAGCATCTCGCGACTGTCGACAGTTGGCAAGGAAAGCATTACTAACGTTGCATCTCGCGGGAATTCAGCTAGATTTAGAAAAATTTTTTTTGAGCTTTTCTCCCCTCCCAAAAATTCAGGAATTCACTGCCCCGAATAAAAAAAAGACCTGAAAATTTAGCATTTAGTTAAAATACTACCCCAAAACCCAGCCATGTAAACGATTACCTACGCGCCGTTTACTTGACTGTAATGTCAGCAAAATATTCCTCAAAGAATAAGATAGAACTAAAAATACCCCCATTCCAAAAGGAATAGACCCAACTGAAGCCCCTGAGCTTCGCACACCTCAATCAAAATCCCCCATCCCAAACTCAAATGACCCCGGCGGGTCCGTTTAGTTTTCGGGAAAACCGAAAGGACTAAAACTATGCAAGCACTGGACTGGCTCATGATAGCCATTTATTTCACCATTCTACTTGGAGTAGCGTGGTGGGTCATTCGAAAAGGGAACGCCACCTCGGATGACTACTTCCTCGCCGGCCGGAATCTCGGCTGGTTCGTCATTGGAGCGTCGATCTTTGCATCGAATATCGGCTCCGAACACCTGGTCGGCTTGGCCGGTTCGGGAGCAACCGACGGTGTCGCGATGGCGCACTATGAACTCCACGCCTGGTGTCTGCTCATCCTCGGCTGGGTTCTCGGGCCATTCTACATGCGCTCCAAAGTATTCACCATGCCTGAATTTTTGGAACGGCGCTTCAGCCCTCACGCCCGGACAATCCTATCTCTCATTTCACTCTTCGCCTATGTGTTGACGAAGATCGCGGTGGGCATTTTCGCCGGTGGGATCGTCTTCGCGACGCTATTGCCCGAAATACACATCGGCAACATTAACAGTTTCTGGATCGGCTCGATCGCCGTCCTCCTACTGACTGGCGCCTACACGATCACAGGGGGTCTAAAAGCCGTGGCTTACACCGAAGCGTTGCAGACCTTCATTCTCGTGTTCGGCTCCTTCCTCGTCACCTTCTTCGGCTTGAAAGCCTTAGGTGACGGCAGCGTCGCCACCGGATGGCACAACATGCGCGAGGTCCTGGGCGGTGAGATGTTCAATCTCTGGAAGCCGATTGTCCGCGCTGGAGCCGAAGGCTCTTGGGCACCGATTCGCGAAGTCGGCGAAACGGGCGCCATCGTGAAGGAAGCCTGGTATTTCAACGGCAACTACCCGTGGCTCTCCATGCTATTCTGCGCACCGGTAATCGGCCTCTGGTATTGGTGTACCGACCAATACATTGTTCAACGTATGTTGGGCGCACCCAATGAAACGGAAGCCCGCCGTGGCACGATCTTCGCCTCCGGCCTCAAGCTGCTGCCGGTCTTCCTCTTCATCATTCCGGGCATGATCTGCATGGCTCTGGCAAAGAGCGGTGCCCAACCGGAACTGGCCGCCGGCCTGCTGGATGCGACAACGGGTGAAGTCATCCGTGAAAATGCGCAAGCGGCCTTCCCTCTCATGGTACAGAACGTCTTGCCGACCGGTTTCCGGGGAATCGTGGTCGCCGGTCTGCTGGCAGCTTTGATGAGTTCGCTCGCCGGGGTGTTGAATGCAACAGCGACTTTATTTACCATGGATTTCTATTCACGCCTCCACAAGGGCGTCAGTCAGGCACGGCTGGTTTGGATCGGCCGGGTGGCAACCGCTGTTCTGGTCGTGATCGGCCTGCTCTGGATCCCGGTGATTCAAGGAGCCAAGGGCTTATATGATTACTTGCAAGGCATCCAGGCCTATCTGGCTCCGCCGATCTTCGTGGTCTTCTTCTTCGGTGTCTTTTTCAAGCGCCTCAATGGTCCCGGCTGTCTGGCGACCCTGGTCGTCGGCTTTCTCATGGGCCTGATCCGTCTGGCCATTGATACGCCGGTTGCCCTCATGGGGTATACCTACGATGAGGGCTCGTTCCTCTGGGTGATGAATAATGTCTTCTTCCAGTATTACTCGATGCTCATCCTCGTCGTCTGTATCATCGTCTTCTACGCGGTCAGCTATATGACCCGCGAGCCCGATTACGAAAAGATCAGCGGCTTGACCTTCGGTACGGTCACGGACGAACAAAAGGCGGAGACACGCAAGAGCTGGAATACGACAGACATCGTCTGGTCCGGCGTGATCCTCGTCCTGATCCTTAGCGCTTATCTCTACTTCAGAGGTTAATCAGGTAAACGTTGGTGCCTCACCTGCAAGCGACAGTGAATTCACACTGCAGGCAGGTGAGGCCCTTTACCCCTTCAAAAAAAATCCCCCCAAACAAATATATGAAATTCCAAAAACGATTCTTCCCTAAAGCCCCACTGACAATTGCCCTTGCCTTTGGCATCGCAAGTCAGGTCCAGGCACAAACAACCGGTCCTTTCAGCCGCGAGACCCACCTGACCGGAGACTGGGGCGGCCTTCGAAACGACCTATACAATAACGGCATTGAGATTTACGGATCCTATACAACAGAACCCGCAGCCAATGTCAGTGGCGGTCTCGAAGAAGGCGCTACCTATCTGCATAATTTCTACCTTGAACTCGATTTTGACTTCGAAAAGTTGTTCGGGCTTGAGAATACGAGCCTGATGGTTCGCGGTTCGGAACGATCGGGCAAAAGCTTGTCGGCTGATTACATCGGCAACACCATTAGTGTACAGCAACTGTACGGAGGCGGACAAACACATCGTCTGGTCGAAGTACAAATGAGCCACAAGCTCTTCGATGAGAAGGTGGATCTGGCCTATGGGCGACTGACAGCGACTAGCGACTTCATGACCTCACCGCTCTTTGGTGAATACGTCACGAACGCAATCTGCGGCCAGCTCAACTCCCCGTTCTATAACATGCCGGACGGCTTAAGCGCCTATCCGGTAGCGACCCTGGGTGCCCGCATGATTATCGACACCAGCGAACAAACGCACCTTAAAGTCGGTGTCTACGACGGCGGACCAATCGGGCCGGCAGGCGGAGACAACCACGGTGAAGACTTCAGCGTGGGTGACAATGGTGCCTTGTATCTGGCCGAGTTCAACTACACTCCAGAATCGGGACTCTTCGACTTGCCCGGACGCTACGCGATCGGCGGCTTCTACCACAGTGGTGACTTTGCCAGCATCACAGAAGATATTGCAGGCGGGAATCCCTATATCTCCGGACTCCCGGGCAAGGAAGAAGATTCCCAATACGGCATCTACTTCGTCTTCGAACAAATGCTCATGGCACATGACGAAGACCCGGGTAAGGGACTGACGTTCTTTATCGCCGGGTCGATGTCCCCTGAAGAAGAGAAGAGCCCGATGCCTTACTACGGCATTGCTGGCCTACTCTACGACGGGCTCATCTCATCACGCCCACAGGACAAGACTGCGCTCGGCCTCTACTCGGCATGGTTCAGCGACGAACGCAATGACGCCTACCGCAAAGCGGGATTGGAGACTCAAAACTACGAAGCCGGGATCGAGCTGAACCACAAGTTCCAGGTCACACCTTACCTGCATATCCGTCCCAATATTCAATACGTATTTAACCCGAGTGGTTACCGCGAGATAGACGACGCACTCGTACTTGGCATCGAGCTTGGGTTGGTCTTCTAAAAATCATCAATACTCAGAACGCCCATGCGTTCGAAGACCAACAACGCCATACCGGACCGCATCGCCCGGGCGATCAAGCAATACCCTCCCTTTAGCTTGCTTCCGGACGATGCGGTCCCTTCTTTGGCGGCCCAAGCCAGTGTGATCGCCTTGGCAGTCGGCGAAAAGCTCTGGCAGCAAGGCGATCCTCCGCTGGATCGCCTTTATTTTCTCAGCACCGGACGAATCGAGTACTACTGGGAAAACAAAGGTGTCACAGAGCGTGTCGACGTACGCGACATCGGCGACCTGCTGGGACTAACGTCCCTTCTGGAAGGTGAACCACACAAGGTTCATGCAGTGGTCGAAGAAGACAGTCTCCTCTATGTGATCCCCGGCAAACCGTTTAAAGAGCTGCTGGATGCTCATGATGAAGCGCGTCACTATGTTCGCCGCCACATGTTCTGGTCCACGCGCGTGGGAGCCAAGGTACAGATTCCTGAAAAAGCCCAAATGGCCGCGAAACATACGATTCTGGAATCCCATCTCGAAGGAGCACAATATCTAAACACACGCCCCATTGAGCGACTGGTCACCTGTACGCCGGATTCCCCCATATACCGGGCGGCACAGCTCATGGTCAACAAACGCCTGCCTTCTGTTCTGGTCGTTGACCGGATGAGACGCCCGTTGGGGATCGTCACCAGTTTGCAGTTGATTCGGCATATTATCATCAATCGCAGCTCCCCCGATGCACCGGTCAATGACATCATGGCCAAACCGGTATATACGGTCTCCCCGAATTCAAGTACCACGGCAGCACTCCTCTTGATGCTGCGGGAACGCATTCCTCAAATATGCGTCACCGAAGACGGCACTTCGGCGACAAAAGCCCTGGACGTCTGTACCCACAAAGACCTGCTAGCTCAAAGCGGCCACCATCCGGCGGGTATTTTACGTGAGATCCGTAACGCGCGTTCCACTGCGAGGCTTCGCGAACTCTGCGATGAAATTGAAGGATTGATGCGACGCTATGCCACCAATGCGATCTCAGGAATTTTTCTCGGGCAAATTTGCGGGGAGCTGTACGATGAATTGACCCAGCGCCTTGTCGGGATGGCAGCGGAGCATATGGCAGACCATGAGCGTCGATTCCCGGCCGTCCCCTGGGCTTGGCTTTCGGTCGGAAGCGATGGACGTCGTGAACAGATCCTTCGCACCGACATGGATAATGCCCTCGTTTACGCCGAGAGCGGGAACGCGAAGCAGGATGCTGCAAATCGACAGTTCTTTCTAGATTTCAGCAACCACGTCATCGAGCTGATGACCGAATGCGGTTTCACCCGCTGTCAGGGTGGCGTGATGGCATCGAATCCAAATTGGTGCCAGAGTGAATCCACCTGGTTAAATGAAATACGCACTCCGACCTGGAGTGATGAAAATACCCTGCTTCGTTCTGTCATCCTGTTCGACCTGCGCTATGTAAGCGGCAGCAAAGAACTGACCCAACGTGTGCGGGACGCGGTATTCGACCAGGTCGAGAACGATGTAAGACTCCAGCGGAAACTGGCCGAACTGACACTTGCAGTACCACCACCACTCAACTTCCGTGGCAAATACATCGTCGAGAAAAAAGGCATGCATGCCGGACTCTTCGACCTCAAGAAGCGCGCCTTATCCCCTCTGAGAGACGCAGCACGCGCACTCGCCTTCAAGTACCGGCTGACACGGCATTATTCTACCGGTGGCCGCTATGAACAAATAAAGGAGGCCGTTCCGGAACTCGAAGAAACAGCCGAGTTGGCCTACGAGGCCTATGATTTTCTCCTGCGGCTCCGCCTTCTGAATGGACTCAAACGGGGAGATGACGGCCGCTACATCGATCCGGCCGAACTCACCCGACTCGAACGTGCACACCTTTCGAATGTCTTCGACGTCCTTCGCATGGTTCAGGGCCAACTTCGTTCGGAATTTTCACTCTAGCGAATGGAAGCAGGCAATCCAGAACAGGAGTCCCAAGGTATTTTATCTGCATACCGCGACCAGACACGTAAAAAACAGGACAGCAAACAAGCGCTCGATGATCTTGGGATCCTTGTCCTGGACTCTGAAACCTCGGGATTAAACCCGCGAAGGGACCGTTTGCTGTCACTCGCAAGCATTGAAATAAAAGACCGAGCGATCCAAATAGAAAGCCTTCAAGACTGGCTCGTCCATCAGGACCACGCCTCCTGGAATCAAGCCATCGAAGTTCACGGCATACTGCCATCAGCAAGCGCAATGGGCCAACCGTTGAGGCAAGTCCTGCTCGCATTCCTTCAGCGTCTGGGAAACAAGTTAATCGTGGGCCACCATATCGGATTTGACATCCAGATGATAAACAAGGCACTCAAGCAGCAGTTTAATATCAAATTAAGAAACCGGGCCATCGACACAGCACAACTAGCCCAACAGGAACTGAGCCCCTTTAGACCCACTGGATATGCGAACCAGCGACCGCCGGGACTGGATGAGGTCTGCGTACAACTCGGTATTCCGGCGATCGAACGTCACACTGCAGCCGGCGATGCATTTACCACCGCCGAGATTTTTGTCATCCTCACAGCTCGCATGCGCCAACGTAGAAAGCGCCCGCTTATACTGGGCGACTTCCCTCTGCTTAGATACTGATTCCAATTGGCGACGCCGAACACTACTACCGGAGCTTCGCCTCTAAGCTCGTTCCCTACGGCGACAACAGCTGGACCGGACGCTCGAACGGGGACGAAGGTAACATAACGGAACACGAGGAATGGGTCGCGCAATACCTTGCCGCGGTCACTCTGCTCGACGAGCAGATCGGCCGCTTGCTCGACGCGCTGCAGGGCCGGGATCTACTGAAAGATACAGTGATCATCTACACTTCGGACCATGGTCATATGACCGGTCAGGACGGCCTCTACGGCAAAGCCAACGGAAGCGTGCCCCTGAACCTGACTGAGGAGACCATCCGGATCCCGATGATCATCTAATACCACTTCGAAAAAATTCTGGAAGCCATTTGGGCCTGTCCAGAATGGATGCGCGAAATTTTGGAGTTCGCGGCGTTGCCCGGGCAGTCATGTGCCTCGGCGCACTCCTGCCCCGCCGCCTTGCGCTGCTCCAAAATTTCGCAGCACATAACTACCAGAATTTTTTCGAAGTGGTATAAGGTCCCGCTACGCTCGTGCGTCGGGCGCAGGTCCGCAATGAGTTCGTCAATCTTTGCGATCTCCATAACACGATTCTCGACTTCTCCGGAACCGGCCTAGAAACGACTCTCGTCGTTTCTCTACAGGAGAGAGAAATAGTAGAGAAGCGACGACAGACGCTTCTACAGGAAATCCCGGCATGACCCGTTGAACCTGGCAGCCAAGAAACACCCAAAAGCCACAGCAGGTTGAACCTGCTGCGGCTGATCAAAGTGGCTTTCCTTAGAGCGCGGCCAGAGCCGAGTTAAAGGTCGCGCTCGGACGCATGGCTTCGGAGGCAAGTTTCGGATCCGGGCGATAGTAACCGCCAATATCCATAGGCTTACCCTGAGCGGAAATCAGTTCGTCGACGATCTTAGACTCGCTTTCAGAAAGCGCTTTCGCCAAAGGCGTGAAACGAGCTTTCAAGTCAGCATCCTTGTCCTGCGCGGCCAGCGCTTCCGCCCAATAAAGAGCGAGGTAGAAATGGCTGCCGCGGTTGTCGATGCTTCCGAGCTTACGGGCCGGCGACTTGTTCTCCTCGAGGAACTTAGCATTGGCTGCGTCGAGTGTTTCGGCCAGCACCTGTGCCTTGGCATTGCTGAAGACCGTGGCCAAATGCTCAAGGGAAACGCCCAGAGCCAGGAACTCGCCCAGGGAATCCCAACGCAGGTAGTTCTCCTTCTCGAACTGCTGCACGTGCTTCGGCGCGGAACCACCGGCACCGGTTTCAAAGAGCCCGCCACCATTCATCAAGGGAACGATGGAAAGCATCTTGGCACTGGTGCCGAGCTCCAGAATCGGGAACAAATCGGTCAGGTAGTCACGCAGCACATTCCCTGTCACCGAAATGGTGTCCTCTCCGGCCTTCGCCCGCTCAAGCGAGACACGGGTCGCCTCCTCAGGGGGCAAGATACGAATATCCAAACCTTCGGTGTCGTGATCCTTCAGGTAGGTGTTCACCTTCTCGATCAGCTGGGCGTCGTGCGCACGCTGGGCATCCAACCAGAAGATGGCGGGCACACCGGTGGCACGGGCACGAGTCACGGCCAGTTTCACCCAGTCGCGAATCGGCGCATCCTTAACTTGGCAGGCACGCCAAATGTCGCCCTGCTCCACTGCGTGCTGGAGAATGATTTCCCCCGCGGCATTCACCAAGCGCACGGTGCCGTCTTCAGGGACTTCGAAGGTCTTGTCATGCGAACCGTATTCCTCGGCCTTCTGGGCCATGAGGCCGACATTCGGCACGCTCCCCATGGTGGCGGGATCGAAGGCACCGTTCTTCTTGCAGAAGTCGATGGTTTCCGCGTAAACACCGGCATAGCAGCGGTCAGGGATGACAAAGTTCGTGTCCTGCTGCTTGCCCTCCTTGTTCCACATTTGGCCGGAAGTACGAATTGCAGCCGGCATGGAAGCGTCGATGATCACATCGCTCGGCACATGGAGATTGGTGATCCCGCGGTCGGAGTCGACCATGGCGATATCGGGGCTGCTTTCATAGACGGCAGCCAGATCGGATGCGATGGCTTCCTTCTTCTCAGTCGGAAGATTGTCGAGCTTGGCGATCAGGTCG
This sequence comes from Coraliomargarita parva, assembly GCF_027257905.1. Taxonomy (NCBI): domain Bacteria; kingdom Pseudomonadati; phylum Verrucomicrobiota; class Opitutia; order Puniceicoccales; family Coraliomargaritaceae; genus Coraliomargarita; species Coraliomargarita parva. Next base: position 47,794 of record NZ_JAPZEI010000007.1, on the reverse strand, counting down.
CCCAAGCCGTTCTTCACATCGACACCGAGCTCGGCGATCGTGGCCGCATGCTTTTCAAAGACGTCCTTATAGAAGACCGAAACCGCATGACCGAAGATAATCGGATCGGACACCTTCATCATGGTGGCCTTCATATGCAGCGAAAAGAGCACGCCCTCCGCTTTGGAAGCATCGATCTCTTGAGCCAAAAACGCACGCAGCTGTTTTGCACTCATGTAAGTGCCGTCAATGACTTCACCCGCTAGCAGCGGTAAGCTATCCTTCAATACGGTGACCGAACCATCCTTGGCGACCAGCTCGATCTTTGCGACGGTGGCTTCCGGAATCGTTGCCGACTTCTCATTGGCGAAGAAATCGCCCTCGCTCATGCTGGAAACATGGCTCTTGGAATCCGAACTCCAAGCCCCCATACGGTGCGGATTGTTCTTCGCGTATTGCTTCACCGCAGCGGCCGCGCGGCGGTCGGAGTTCCCCTCACGAAGGACCGGATTGACCGCACTGCCCTTGATCTTGTCGTAACGGGCCTTGGCATCTTTCTCCGCTTCAGTCTTCGGCTCTTCCGGATAATCCGGCAGTGCATAGCCCTTGGCTTGCAGTTCCTTGATGCAGGCCTTCATCTGCGGGATCGAAGCCGAGATGTTCGGCAGCTTGATTATGTTGGCCTCCGGCGTCTTGGCCAGCTCGCCGAGCTCTGCCAAATCGTCGGCGATACGCTGATCTTCAGTCAGGACATCCGGAAAATTGGCAAGGATACGCCCCGACAGGGAAATATCACGTGTTTCCACCGACACACCGGCAGCTTTCGTGAAAGCCTCGATGATCGGTAATAAGGACTGGGTCGCCAGAGCCGGCGCTTCGTCAGTGATGGTATAGAGGATCTTCTCTTTGTCGCTCATGATAGGATAGTTCGTTTTCTAAATTCAGGATGCGGAGAGCTTGGCACAAAAGCGAGCGAGACGCTCCAAGCCCTTATCGATGACTTCGTCGGAAGTCGCGTAACTCAGGCGCATGTAGCCGGGCGCCCCGAAACCTTCCCCCGGCACCACGGCGACCTTCTCTTCTTCGAGGATCTTGGCGGCGAACTCATTGGCACTCAGACCCAGCGCTTCAATATTCGGGAAGAGGTAGAACGCACCTTGTGCACGCGCGCACTCGATGCCGTCGATCGCCTTGAGCCCGGCCAGCAAACGCAGACGGCGACGGTCGAAGACTTCGATCATTTGATTCACGGCAGCCATGGATTTGTCCCACTGCTGCATAGCAGCCAGCGCGCCGTATTGTGCAAAAGTCGTGGCATTCGAACTCGTCTGGCTTTGCAGGCTCGACACCGCTTTGGCCACCGGGGCGGGTGCCATCAGCGTACCCAAGCGCCAGCCGGTCATGGAAAAGGTCTTGCTGAAACCCGCCACGGTGATCACCGAAGCCGCCGCTTCCTTGGAGAAAGAGGCCGGGCTGGCATGCGTCACACCGTCGTAGAGCAAATATTCATAGATCTCATCCGACATGATATAGATCCCGGCCTCCAGGGCGACTGCGACCAACGCTTCCAGTTCGGCCTTCTCATAGATGGCGCCGGTCGGGTTCGAAGGGCTGTTCAGAATCAGCATGCGGGTCTTCGGCGTAATCGCCGCGCGCAGCTGCTCCGGAGTAATCTTAAAACCGGCGTCCTGACCGGCAAAAACCGTCTTGGGCAGGCCGCCCGCCAACTTCACCATCTCGGGATAGCTCACCCAGTAGGGCGCAGGAATAATGACTTCGTCGCCGGGACTGACCACCGCCAGGATCGCAAGGTAGCAGGAATACTTGCCACCGGGACTGACCACGACCTGGGCGGCCTCCACCCCCTCGACAGCATTGTCGCGGCGGTATTTCTCCGCAATCGCAGCGCGCAGCTCCGGGAGTCCGGGGGCGGGCGCGTACTTCGTTTTGCCTGCCATCAGAGCTTCGGCGCAGGCTTCCTTGATAAATTCCGGGGTGTCAAAATCCGGTTCGCCCGCGCCAAAGCCGCAGACGTCCTCGCCCGCGGCCTTGAGTTCTTTAGCCTTTGCATCGACAGCCAGCGTCGGCGACGGCGCGATGTTGCTGGCCCAGCTGGATAGTTTGAGTAGGTTAGCCATGGATAAAAAGAAAGCGCTCTTGTGGTGACCGACGGAATGCCGGACCTACAAGAGCGCTGAATGAAAACTTCTGCCTCGGCAAAAGCAAGCCTAGCCTAAGAAACGCAGTCCTGCGGATTACTTCTTTTTCTTGGCGACCTTTTTCTTGGCCACTTTCTTAGCGGGCTTCTTTGCCACCTTCTTGGCGGGTGCTTTCTTGGCAACCTTCTTGGCTGCTTTCTTCACGGCCTTTTTCTTGGCGGGTGCTTTCTTGGCTACCTTCTTCTTAGCCGGTGCCTTTTTGGCCACCTTTTTCTTGGCTGCCTTCTTCACCGCGACCTTTTTGACCGCCTTCTTAACCGCCTTCTTGGCCACCTTTTTGGCTGCCTTTTTCTTGGCTGCTTTCTTCACCACCTTTTTGGCTGCCTTTTTAGCCGGTGCCTTCTTCGCCACCTTCTTCTTGGCTGCTTTCTTGGCTGGTGCCTTCTTCGCCACTTTCTTGGCTGCCTTCTTCGCGACCTTCTTCTTGGCCGGCGCCTTCTTAGCAACCTTCTTGGCGACCTTCTTCACAGCCTTTTTCTTGGCTGGTGCTTTCTTGGCCACCTTCTTCACTGCCTTTTTCTTGGCGGGTGCTTTCTTAGCGGCCTTTTTGTTGTTTGTCTTCTTCTTAGGCATGTTAGTCTCGGGGTTAAAATCTGGCAAGGTTTCGGGCAGGGCATCAACCACCGCACGCAACACTTCACCCACGCTTATCTTTTTCTGCTGACTCAAACGCACAAGTTGCTGGCGCATCTCGGGTGCCAAGCGGACAGAAATCTGACGGTGTGAGGGTGAACCACTCTCCAAAGTAGACGCATCAAAAACGCCGACTGCATACCGGATCAGTTCACTTACGGAACGTGCCCCGGTCTTGGACTGAAGCTTCTTCAGCTTATCTAGCAGCACTTGCTCCAGATCGAATGTTAGGGGACTCGCAGTAGGGCTGGTCATAATATTTTGTCAAACGACGCATCCCACAAAGCAACATGTAGTAACAATGTCAATACAAAAGATTTACGAAACCGGCACACTAACGTAACCAGCACTTTACTCGCTTTGCAAACGTCCAAGCTTACTCGGACATGACATCTGCGGACGCCCCGGGAACCGCATCTGCCAAGGGGTCAAAGTATAACCGGTCCAAACTGAGTCCCGTTGCGGCGCGCTCCACCTTGAATGTGGTACGATCGCGCGTTGAGACATCAAAGAGCGACATCTCCCCTACAATGTATTGTCCCTGGACTTTACGCACACTCTCAACCGTGAAGGTCGTCATCACTTTCATTTCAGGCGATAGGATTTCAATCCGGAACAACGCATTGAAATCATCACTAATCGAAAGACGTACGGCACCAAGCTCATCCGCAACGAAGTCCTCGGGCGGATACATCAAATAGTTTTGCACCGCGGAGTAGGCACCGACACCGACTAGCCCCGGCCCTTCGTATTCAAACCGATCCCAATAGACAAAAGGCATCAATAAATCGAAAGGACGGAACAGGGTGCCTGGAAGAACAGGATCAAACATGTCTTCACCGATCAGCTCTTGAAAGCGGCCCTTCCCGTCAACCCGACGCCAGACTCCGGCACCACTTCCGTTCTGCACGATCAATTCAATCCGCTGAGCGTCTGCCTCACCTGCGTCATTGATGAGCTCGTAGCGGGTCACCGGCCCTTGCTCGTTCCATGAGCCCCACATCGTGCCGTCAAAGTACAGACTGCGAGCCCGGCGCGGCTTGTGCACCAATTCAAATTGGAAGCAAAAATCCCCCTCCAGCCGCTGACTCCTAAAGGCCGCCATGCGCGCCAGGCTCTCCGCCTCATCCAAACGCTCCAGTCCGCGGCTGGCACGACTGTCCGTATCGGGCCGCTGCGCCTGCACGGGGATGAGCAGAACGGCAAAAAAAAGGCCAGCCGCAGCGCACACGCTACCGGCCAGCCTAAACTTAGAAATACGAGAGCTTCGGATTCGGGGATAGTCCATTAATTCGTGGCAGCCGCAGGTGTTTCAGCCGGAGCTTCCGTCGTGGGAGCCGTACTTTCTTCCGCAGGCACTTCAACAGACTCCGAAACGGCGGCACTGGTTCCCTCCGCAAGGCTTTCCAGATCGATGACCGAGGTGCTGGTTTCCGCACCCGCCTCTTCGGCTTCGCCCGGAACCAGCAGGGTCGGATCCTTGGCTTCGAGCTGATCCTTGGCTTCCGACTGGTACAAGAGGAACAGGCAAAGTGAGATAACGAAAAAGGAGATGATACCGTAGATCGTGCCCTTGGTCAGGATATTGGTGGTTTCCGAGCCAAAAGCCGACTCGGCGGCACCGCCACCAAGCGCGGCCCCCATGCCTCCGCTCTGGCTGGTGCGCTGCATCAGGATGATCAGCACCACGAAAGCGGAGATAAGGATGAGGACTAAAGTGAGAAGACTGATAAGAAGCGGACCCATGACTGGTGATAATAAAATGGCAAAAGGCAGGGAAAATGGACAGCCTGCGGACAAGTTCAAGCGATAAATGCGTTCGGTTTTCGAAACAAAGCCGCACTTTCGCTTTGACAGAAAGTGACGACGGACTTCTTTCTTAGGCCAAATGGACAAGGCTCCCTACCAAAAACTACTCAGCACTGGCCAAATCGCCCTCGGTTTCATCCTGAGCTTCGGCATGTTTCTTTTCATGTCGTTCGCGCTCCGGCCTTTTACTTATTCGCCGGATCCTCTGGTCGCACAATTCCAGGCCTGTATCGCGGCAGTACCGATTTCCACCACCTTCTGGCTGGCATGCAACATGTTCATGATTGTCTTGTCCGACCAGAAGAAGCAAAAGCGCGCCAAGGCCTAAAAGGGGCGAAGGAGCCTTTTTGCTCCATCTTTGCATCGAACCGGCCGGGCTCAGCCTGCCTGATCGCGACGGCCCCGCCCCCGTACACTGCAGCATATCCGTGCACCAGCGGACGCATGCGCCCGATTACCCCCTCTCTTAATTCTTGCAATACGCGACGGCAAGCCGGCGCCCGTCAGAGGTATATAGCGGCCCATCCGGAATAGAAGCCGCATGAATCACTCCGAAAACCGTGCCCACGACCATATTGGCACGCACAAAAACCGGATCCCGTCGATCATTGCTCACGCCGGCCGTTTCCAACCAGACCCCGCGGTGGCGAAGTACCTTGTGGGCAACAACCTCCCCCCGGGACGAGCGGTAGAGCACGATCATCCCCTCCTGAACTTCCCGAATCCCACTACACTTAACCAGTAGCAGGGAGTGGCTACCAAAATAATCCCCCATGGAAGCCCCTTTTGCCCGATAGATGGACCATTGCACATTTTGCGAAGCGATCAACTCCGCCATCTCCAGCGCCTCGGCATAGGTGGCTGAAGAAACCGGGTCTGCCGACAACATGCGGGGACTCCAGATCCCGAAGATCCACACCACACAGAGAAGATATACTGGCCAAGTTGTGTGTCGCATCTTTGTTCCCGCTTCAATCGTACCTCGACCGCCAAATTGAAGTCTCAAGATGAAGCATTTTCCGGCAGAAGGGAAACCTAATGTCGAACAACCTGAACATTTTACAATTCAGTTAGTTAAAACTCACCAGCAACGCCCGGAGACATGCCCTGAAACGCAGGGGTCATCCCCCCAACAGTGACGCCGACCTCGCTAGAACCAAGCAGCCGCACAGCCTCCCAAGCGAGGTCGCTCCCTAACGAAGGGCCGCCGCAACCCAGCAGGTCTACTTATTCCCACATTAAAATGAACCGATATTAGCACGCCTCAACATTTACAACTTGTAAAGGAAACCACCCACATTATTGCCGTAACCATCCCGCACTTAGTCAAAATACATCACGTAATAATGGAAACCAACGCATTATCACTGAAAGCTCTGCTGGAAGTAAAACAGTCCGCCCCGCATATTTCCTCCCAAGTCGTCAACCGCTTGACGGAGTGGCTCTGCAGCGAACTGGATGCCGCAGAAATCGAGCATCACCGTCATGACAGCCGAAGCGACTATTTCTCCTACTCCCGAATTTCGCTATACCGGAGCTTACATGGCATCCAAGTAGCTCTGGAGATCAAGATCGCGGAAATCGATCAGGTTCCTCAGGTATTTGCCAATGTACGGCTGATCGGACACCAGTACAAACCGATGTTCCCCTACTTCAGTGAACTGAAAAGCGACAAGGACAAGGAAAAGCTGCTCCATTATATCGTGGATTTCATACTGGGCGTACGCTCCGGCGAAATGGTCAGCAACCCCCGCTTCGCCGAAAAACTGGAGCCGGTGGAATCCTGAAACGGGCACACCGCCATACACCCCCCCCCAAAAAAAAAAGGATCATCGTCACTTACCGGGTAAGGGCTTGTTGAAGTGGACGGATTCCATCGGGTCAGACTAGCGTATCGCTTATCCGTGAGTTCGAGTGATTCTATGGGTAGGCTTGATTGTGGACCCCTCCGCCTCCGCTCCGCGGATCCACCTCCCCTGCCTGCACCCGTCTTCGTCTAAGACTACGCCGAGCCATGGAGGAGGAGTTTATTGGGGCTCTGCGTGTGAGTTGACGTCGTTGTACAGAAAAACACCTCCTCTTTCCAAGGGGAGGCTTGTCACGGCGTATCAAAGAGACGACGGATGGCTGCGCCTGTCGCACACGGAGGGGTCGGAGCATACGAGGACTCATATCCAATGCCACACTTTCCCGGAAATCGACGACGAACCAAAAAAAACAAGGTACTGAAACTCTGCGGTCATCATTGACCTCCCCGTCGATCCATCCATGCTGCGCTCAGGATGAATGTCGCCCGCAGCCAGATCGCTAAACGCAGCCTGACCGGGCGTTGTCCGAATTGCGGGGGATTCAGCCTCTTCCGTAACTGGTTTCGCCTACACGCCAAATGCCGGCACTGCGGGATGCCTCTCGAAGGCGAGGAATCCGGCTTCTATCTGGGCACCACCTCCATCGGCTATGTCCTGGCCTTCCTCTTTGTCATCGTTCCGGTCTGTATACTAGTCGTGACGGACAAGATCGGACTCTGGACCGGCGTCACCCTGGGGATCGTCGGCTCCATCCTACTCTGCCTCCTGCTCTATCCCCTGCTCCTCTGCTGGGTCGTCATGGTCTACTACCTCACTCAAGCCAATGAACTGAGCGCCAATCAAGACCATGACAGCGACGATCAGTAAGCCACAGCGACTCAGCAAAGCAGACTGGACCAGCCGAACCGAACACCATTACCAGCGAGGCCGCATAGATCCTGCGAGAACGACTGATCCGAGAGATCGAACGGGCCTGGGCGCAAGGACCGAGCGGATCGCGCAGCCCTAAACCGGCAGCCAGCTCTGGAGGGCCTCAATTGCCTTGGCCCGGTGACTCAAGCGCGACTTCACTTCCTCTCCAAGCTCACCGAAGGACTCCGAATAGCCCAGCGGCTGAAAAACCGGATCATAGCCGAAGCCGGCATCCCCCCGGGGAGCCTCCAAAATGTGCCCTTCGCAATGCCCCTCAAACACCCGCAACTCACCGACCTCATCGATCAGACAAAGGGCGCAACGAAAACGCGCGGCACGCTGAGCCATCGGGACGCCCCGCATCACCCAAAGCAGTTTCTCCACATTATCGGCATCCGTCGCATCGCAACCCGCGTAGCGTGCGGAATAGACTCCGGGCCCACCACGCAGAAAGTCCACCGACAGTCCCGAATCATCGGCCAGCACCCAGGCATCCTTCGGCGCAAGCTCGCGTAAGGCCATGGCTTTGAGCTTCGCATTTGCGACAAATGTCTTTCCAGTCTCCTCAACGTCCGGCATGCCACCGCAGACCGATGCCGCACAGATTTCCAATTCCGTACCGGCGAAGAGGCCCTGAAACTCCTGCGCCTTGTGCGCATTCCCCGTGGCGAGTATAATCTGTCGCATATGCCGCAGCAGCAAAGCAGGAATGCGTGCACGGGCAAGCATCCTCTTTCGACAGACATTCTTAAAGGAAAGAGGCATTCAGGAGACAATTTTATTTCCAAACGCCGCTTCCTCCACCAATTTGAGGCCATGCCCCACCCGCGCGCCTCCCTGCTCTGCATCCTGCTTTGCTGCTACTGTATGACCTGGGCCTCCGAGGACCGAACAACCACGACCCGCGAAGGCATGAACGAGGATCTGTCCGGGCCGAGCGAAACCACAAGCGACGCCCCCAGCTTACTAAGCGGCGAAAATATCCTAGAAGAAGAGCTGCCGGAAATCCCGCACGCCCAGACAATAACGGAGAGCTCGAGGATGACCGGAAAGAATTCCTTCGATGCACTCGTTCAGGATCCGGACTATGCCGACCTGCTAAAGCGCAGCACCAAGGAATTCGAGGGAATGTCCGTTCAGGAGCCGGAATACAGTACAAACACCTACGGACAGATCTTATCCCGGCTCATTGTGATCGTCGCGGATTGCATCATTTGTACCCTCGTCGTTTCACTCATTCTACATTTCGATCCGGTACACCCTCGCTACAGGACGATTGGCCTGATCGCATGCCTTGTATCCGTAGCTTCAGGCTTGCCCGGGTTCTGGATGGGGACCCCCGTGCCGGATCCGATCATGACAGCAGTCGGTGGGATACTCCTCGCCTTGATCCTGTTTCAGGTCGACTCGATCCACCGAAAGAGCTCGGCCTTGCTGGCGAGCATCGTGGCAAAATCCTTCTCGATCGCCGGAGCATGGCTGACGCTCGAACTCGCAGGAGAGCTGAGCAGATTCTAAAGCGGCAGGTCAAATAGCAGCACTTCCACCGGCAAGGCCCCTCTAGCATCCAAAGCCAAACCTCCGGTATCTTGCACGGCTAGAGAGTCCCCGGAATGCAGGGTCATATCTGCCACCTGAACATCGCCGGAGAGGACAAAGAGCCACAAGCCCCGCCCAGTCCGCGTGCTGTGATACTCAATCGACGCTCCGGACTCAAGCCGCAGACTACGAAGCTCGGCATCCTGGCGAATCGCCATGGAGCCTTCGCGGCCATCCGGCGACAGCAAGAGCTTCCACACATTGCTGGAAGTACCCAGAATCGCCTGTTCCGCATAACGCGGCACCACACCTTGTTCCCAGGGTTCGATCCAGATCTGGAGAAAGTGCACCGCCTCCGTCTCCGAGGGATTGAACTCGCTGTGCACCACCCCGCTACCGGCGCTCATGTATTGGATTTCCCCGGCCCCGATGACCCGCCCGTTGCCGAGGCTATCCTTGTGCTCGAGACGCCCCTCCAGCACCAGGCTGATGATTTCCATGTCCTTGTGAGGGTGCGGCGGAAAACCACCCCGAGGCCCCACCCGGTCGTCATTCACCACCCGCAACGGACCAAAGCCCATACGGTCCGGATCGTAATGCCCGGCAAACGAAAAACTGTGCCGGCTATCCAGCCAATCCAACTGCGTGCGCATCCGCTGGACTGATCGTGTGATCATGTAATTCGGCAGCTTCATGATTCGTACCTCCCCATGCGACCATCGCAACCGACTTGACTCCCGTCGGCTACGATGGCCTGTGATGATTTTATTTAACCAATTGACGGTCCACCGAAAGCGCTCCGGCTCCCCCGATCGTCAGAGTCAGACTGGCCAAAAGTAAGGTCAGCGGGTATTCCATCCCATTGTCGCTCGCAAAAAAGGCATCCGGATGAGCCGTGATGATGGCAACCAACATGGTCCCCACCAGACTAAGACCCGCGAGCCGCGTCAATAAACCGAGGAGGAGCAGTACACCCCCGAAAAATTCAGTGCCGCCCGCAAACGCGGCCATCAAAACTCCCGGCTTCAAACCCAGATTCTCCGCAAAAAACTGCCCGGTCCCCTGAAGGCCGTAGCCTCCGAACCAACCGAAGAGTTTCTGTGCACCATGTCCGGCCATCACCAGCCCCACCCCGATCCGGAGCGGCAAAAAGGCCAAGCTGTTCGTCGTTCCCAAAAGGACTGTTTTCAATTTCATACAATTTCCCTTTCTATGTAATTTAATTTTGTTTCAGAGGTGCATATATCTTCACATCAAGATATATCGCAAACATTAAGGGCGAATTTCCCGGGACCGGCGGCCGAGTTTCTTCAGCAAGCGGTCAAACTGATTGCGCTCCTCCGTATCAAAGACTTCGAACAAGCGGTCCAGATTGGCCGCATGCGCGGCAAAGCTCGCTTCGATCAGTGCACGCCCCGCATCCGTCAAATGCACCAGGACAACCCGGGCATCCTCAGCCTTCCGCTCACGGCGGACAAGTCCGCGTTTCTCCAAACGCTGCACCGCCGTGGTAATCGAACCGCTTGTCAAAAGAACCTTCTCCCCGATCGCATTAACCGGAGTCGGCCCCTTGTGCAGAATAACCTCCATCACCGCGAAATCGGAAAGCGAGCGAAAGCCGGCCTTCGCGATGCTTGCCTGATCGTAGCCCATGACCGCATGCGATGCCTTCCAAAGAAGAAGAAACAAGTGCGGCCCGGAGTGCTGGTAGATTTTTGCCATTAGAAGATGACAAACAGAGCGTCATTTGCCTTGATGTCAAGGCATTTACCCATAAAAAAGCTGCTGCATCCGAAAACACAGCAGCAGTGATGATTTTATGAGGCCGTTTCCGGCAAATGCTCACGATAGTCCGCCCAGCCCTCGAGGAGCGCATGCACGACCACGCTTCCAACGCGGTAAACCGCATCTAAGGATTGCAGATAGGCGGTTTCAATAGTCTCGCCAAAAAGACAATCCGCCGGCGACCTGCCTGGCGGCGGCATGACAAAGTTACAGGAGCCGCGAAGCACCAACAGGCGGCTGAAATCAGCCTTCCCCATGAGTTCTAATTGTTTGATCGAGCCACAAACACCTTGGTCCTCGCAATCAGACATAACCAGTTCGCCTTCGCCCTTGGTATAGAGGCGGACCCAATCCCTCGCCCAACGGGCTTTCAGCTCACCATGCCAGAATCGATCGCAAGCCAGGCTCACCCCTTTCATCACCCGAGGTGCGCGTTGTGCCTCCGGGAATTCGGCAAATTGAGCCCGGTAAGCCGCCATCACCTCGTCGTCCGGGATCTCCAGCGTCTGGGTCAGATCATAAGCCCATTCGACAAGGCTGGGATTGAGCTTGTAGCAGACTGTCTGCACGCCCCCCGCGCTACCTTCAGGCACACAAGGCGAGGGTACATCATCCACATCCTGCGACCCAAGCCCGGGCGCTGTCGCACCGAAAGCCACCAGGCCATAAGGCCAGTCACCGGGAATTTCACGCTCATCGATCTCGAAAGCCATCGCACCATCGACCACATGGGTCGACCAGCTGGTCGTCGCCAGGGCCGCGGTCAAGGGGTCGGAACCAGCCACCCCGGCAACCAGAAAATAGGTCTTACGTAAGTCAAAACGTGGATCCGCGGCAAGCGCCATGATCTGGAGCACACAACGGGAGGTGGTGCCACAAACCATGGCATACAAGCCGCGGTCATTCCTGCGAAGGGGATGCTTCAGCCCTGGGACCTCGATTGTTTCAAAAAGTGCTTCACGCTCCACCCAGTACTGGAACTCCCCCGGCACATCCCCGATATCTTCACCTGTTTCAAAGGTCGTAATGACCAATACCTTGATTTCGGTCTTCTCACTCATCGGGCAGCGCAGTTAATTGATCATTTGTAAACACGAATTCAAATACACCACTTTTCGAGCCACCTAAACTCGCAAAAAGCTCAATTCATATTTACATAAACTCAACTATTCTCACGAATTGAGCCTACCATGAACGACCTGCTCCCCTCCCTCACCGCGCTGCGCGCCTTCGAAAGCGTCTGCCGATGCGGCAGCGTCAAAGCGGCAGCCCGGGAACTGAATGTCACTCCCGGCGCGATCAGCCGGCAGATCCACAACCTTTCCGCCGAACTGGACACCCGGTTGTTTGAACGCATCGGCAACCGCCTGGAACTGACTAAAAAAGGAAAACAGGTCCAACAAGCCGCCAGCGAAGCATTCGGCCTGATCCGCACCCGGCTGGAGGCAATCCGCCGCGAAGGTCCGGGTGCTCCGATCATCCTGGGCTGCACCGCAGCCTTCGCCATCCACTGGCTCCTGCCGCGACTACACAAGTGGAGCCGACTCCACCCGGAGCAAACCCTCTCAATTGTTCCCCTGCCCGAAAATGATGAAAGCGGACTCCGCGCCCTGGACGCCTGGATCGACCAGGGTCGCAGGCCCAAAATGCGTACTGCCCAGCTCGAACCTTTCCGGAAAAACATTGCCGTCCTGACCATGTCTCCGGCCTTTGCGGAAAAACACGGGCCGCTGCACAGCGTCGAGGACCTGCGCCCCCTGCCATTCATCATGAACACCATCCGCCCCGAGTCACTGGACGATTGGATCAACGACCAGCACTACGCACAGATGGAGGACCACACGGCCCCCTCAAGCATGCGGGACGACCTTTCCATGTTGATTCAATCCACCAAGGTGGGCTTGGGCTACATGATCGCACCGGAATCCTATATTGAGACCGAACTGGAAGAAGGCAGCCTGATCGCGCCTTTTGGCCGCAAGGAGCGCGCCGTACCGGCCTACCTCGCCTGGGACACCCGACGGACCGACGAAGCGCGCCTCAAGACTCTACTTGAGTGGTTACGCAGCGAGGGCAACTGGGCTCCACAATCGAATACCGATTCTGAATAATCGTAGCATTCCCAGTACTCATCCGGTTGACACCGGCTGCTACATGACCGGTTCCAAAGGCCGCTTCGTTCAGGAAATCGACCTTCCCGCACCTACTCCGTCATACGGAAGGTCATGGTAAAGGTATGCTGCTCACCGGTCGGCGTGGGCCCGGCGTTGGCCACCCGCTGAAACGCAGCCAAGACCGACTGGTCGAAGGCACTATTTCCCGAAGATGGCTGAAGCCGCATTTTATAAATTTGCCCGGAAGGGGATACATCAAAAACCACGGTCACCGACAATCGGACCCCGGCCAGATTCGACGGCTTGCCCCAGGCCCGGTTCAGTCGGGCATTCAGCTGGGCCCCATACTGCGCCAAGGCATTCTGCTTGGCCAAGGTATTTCCGCTGCTCTGCCGGGGCGTCTGGTTCCGCAGCAAGATTTTCAAATTATCCTGAATCGAGTCTGTATCGATCTGGCGCACTTCCGTCGTTGGACGCGTCACCGTCGGCTGCTTGCGCGCCTTCGGCTCACCAAACTGTTTCTTGTACTCCTCATAGGTCATCGACTTCTGCTTCGGCGTTGGCTTTGGAGCAGGAGCCGGTTGCGTTTGCTTCACCACGGGTTGCGGCTTTGGCTGCGGAGCCGGTTGCACCTCCGGAATCTCCGGCACCGGCTGCAATTGCGAAATTTCGGGGAGATCAAATTGAGGAATCGGCTCATTCGTATCCACCGAGGGACGATCCGCCACCGTATCGGCGGGCGGACTGACCATGATAAAGACATGTTCCTTTTCCTTGGGCTTAAAGGCCTCCACGATGGTCGCGAGAAACAAACCAAGCAGAACCACTAGGTGAAGGATCACCGAGGTCCAGAAAGGCTGGTTGTTTTTCCAATTCATCCGCACTACTCGACTTTAGTGTCCAAACTGATTTTGGAAAGCTTCCTTTGCTTAATCATGTCGATCACCGCAATCACCTTTTGATAGGGCAAGGTCGCATCCGCCCGGATACTGAGAACCGGCGGCGCCGGATCTTGGGCCAGCACATCGAGCAGTTCGCCCAATTCGGCCCGACTGACGGGATCCTCACCCCAGAAGTAACGCCCCGCCCGGTCGATCGCCACCGACTGGAATTCCTCTCGATCCTCCGGCTGGGAGCTGGACGACTCGACCGGAAGATTCACCTCGATCGTCTGCTCAAGCAAGGGCGTGGTGATCATGAAAATAATCAACAGGGCAAAAGCCAGGTCGATCAAAGGCGTCACATTGATCTCCGTCAGCGCCGAGAGGCGGTCTTTGCGATGAAAGTTACGAGCCACGTCTTAAAAATAGGAAATTCAATCGCAGCGGCAAATCACGCGTTCGCGGCCGCCTGCGCCTCGAGTTCAATCCGGTCGGCCACCGTGCTGGCGAAGTTCTCGAGTTCAACCACCGAGATCTTGGTCTGCTGCAGCAAGTAGTTGTACCCGAAAACCGAAGGAATCGCCACAACAAGGCCGGCCACCGTGGTAAGCAAGGCGCCGGACACACCGGGAGCCAAACTCTGCAGGCTCGCAGATCCCGCACCGGCCATGCCGCCAAAGGCATCCATCACCCCCCAGACCGTACCGAGCAAGCCCAGGAACGGCGCGCCGGTCACGATCGAGCCAAGCAGGACCATCCTAGCCTCATAGCGGATCGTCTGCTCCGCCACACCCCGCTGCAGCGCATTTTCCACATGCCCCATACGCAGGGTCGCGCGGTGCACATCCGCATCCGCGACATGCCCGCCGTAGCGGAAAAAGGCCTCCAGCGCCTCCCGCACAATGTTATAATAGGGCCCGCCCCCCTTTCCGGGACGATCCGGATCGAGCGCCAATAAATGCGGTTCCTTGCTCAGCATATGCTCGTAGCGCTGATTCTGGGAACGCAGGCGGGAGAGGTCCATGTATTTCCCCAGCATGACCGACCACGCGACCACACTACACACAACCAGGATAAAGATGACGATCTTACCGGCGAAATTGGATTGGGCAAAGTAGGTAAAGACATTGGGACCACCCGCAGCCTGGATGATCAGCGAATCGAGGAAGAGAGAGAAACTCATTTCAAATACAAAGGAGATGCGAAAGTCGGTAGTGGCCCATTAACAACAGCCCCGGAATAGGCTTCCAGCATAAAACAGGCGAGAGTTCAAAAAACAGGCCAGCCCGCACACACAAAATACAGACATCGCCGCACTACGGTAAAATCGCGCCACGCGCTACGCGAATAACATTAGAAATATTCTCAATAATCCACTCATTCGGATCTAAAATAAGAATCTTTTCTCATGCGCAGCGCCTAACTTACCCCATCCCAAACGCCATAAAAGCGTGTCAAAGCGCTATTTCTAGGGCCCTGCAATTCCAATGACATCTGCCTAAGATAAAGGCACTTAGAAAAGCCAGAACCAAAGGATTAGCAGAAATATAAACAACTGTAGAATTGCTAATAGCACAAACTGTCCAAGGATCCGGAATTGCAACATTTCAAATACTACTATTAGCATCTTTAACAGCAAAGCAGGCATTCTGTTCAGGATTTCTGCTCGAAGCCCCACCCCTAGCTCAACAACAACTCACATGGACCCCATATCCCCGACTCACGTCGCCGGCCTGCGTCAACTCATCCGCAAGCGCGGCGTCAAAAAACTTCTCCTGGGCGGTGGCATCGCCCTGTCGATTCTGATCACCTCCTGCATGACCATGAACGGCCCGGTCATGAACATTCCAAACAGTGTTCCGGGCGCCACTTTTGTGGGTAGCGAGGAATGCTCCCTCTGCCACGACAATGTCACCGGCAATTTCCACAGCGCCTCCCATGCGCGCCTGGGTCTTCGCTCGGAGGAGGGCTTGGACCTGAGCTGCGAAGCCTGCCACGGCCCGGGCTCGCTCCACGCGGAAAACGGCGGCGAAATCCCGGGACAGATCGTCAATCCTGGAAAGAATCCGGAGAGCTGCTTCCAATGCCACCTGGACAAGCGCGGCGAATTCCATCTTCCCAGCGCCCACCCCGTTCTGGAAGGCAAGATCAGTTGCACGGATTGCCACAACCCGCATGAGGGACCGGCCGTCATGGGTGGCGGCACGGCACTGATGAGCGAGAACCAGACCTGCTTCCAATGCCACGATGCACAAAAAGGCCCCCACGTCTTCGAGCACGAGGCCTTGCGGGACGGATGCACGACCTGCCATACGGTTCATGGCTCGGTGAATGCCAAACTACTCAAGGTGCGAAACGCCAACCTCTGCCTCCAATGCCACATGCTCGAGCCCGCCTCCGGCGGCAGCGTGTTGATCGGTGGCCGCGAGCACTCCAGCTTCCTGGGACGAGGCACCTGCTGGAGCGCCGGATGCCACGAGGCGATCCACGGCTCCAACATCAACTCACACCTGCGTTATTAATCTTCACCCCACCACCCCATGAAAAAGCCTGTTACTTCCCCCCGCTCCACCGGCAAATGGCTTCGGTGGATCACACCGCTCGCCCTCTCGGCCAGTTTCCTGGCCGCCGAGGAGAGCGCGGATACAGAATATAAGAACTATATCGTCTTCGGCGTCACCGGCATCGACCTCGACGGCAGCGACGCCGCCTGGCAAGCCCGGACGAACCGCACGGCGGACCTGCAAGGTGGTATCGAATCCCTGCACTTCGAAACCGATGTACGGGATGGTTGGACCTTCAATCTGGATGCCAGAGGCATGATTGACGAAGGTGACTACTCACTGGAAGCCACCTTCGAGAAATTCGGCGTCAACCGTACCACCATCGGCTTTGAAACCCAGCGCTACTGGTCCGACGGGAACAGCGTCGCGATTCCGAACAATGACGCACTCGTGCCCTTCGATCCGAAGCTCCACCTCGACCGCAGCAAGTTCTACATTGAATCCGTGTTCACACCGGACGAGGAGATGACCTACACCTTCCGCTATACCCTGCGTGAGCGCGAAGGGAAAAAGGCCACCACCCACTGGAACTACGCAACGATCAACAACGATTCGGGCGAACGCCGCAAGATCTCCCCCTCCTTCTGGGACCTGGATGAAACCCACCACACACTCGAAGTGGAAGTCCAGCGCGACACGGAAGCCACCGACTGGGGCGCCGCCCTTCGTTGGGACCATGTCGAGCTCGATAACGCGCTGCGCTCGGTCGAATACCCGGTCGGCGGAAACACCGGCCGATCCACCACCTTCGTCGCCCAGGAGGAAGACATGGAAACCGACAGCTTCACCGGCCATGCCAGTGTGCAGCACAAAGTATCCGAAATGCTCACCGTCAACGCTGCCGGCATGGTCAGTTATCTCGACGGGGATGTTTCCACCATCCGTCTCGAAGGGGACAGCGGCTTCTATCCGACCCTGGCCTCCGGCGCCAGTTTGGAGCATGAAGTGGACGCCGACTTCGACCTGACCCAGTACGCATTCACCCTTAGCGCACTCTATCAGCCGGCCGAGGACTGGATCGTCACCCCATCGCTTCGCTTTGAGCGCACCGAGCAGGATGCAGATGGCATCGTTGATCTGACCGATGATCCGGAACCCACGGAAACCGAAGACTACTACGACGTCATCACCGCCGAACTGGGCGCGCGCTACACCGGTTGCCAAAACTGGACCCTGTACAGCAGCCTGCTCGGCAGCCAAACCAGCGGCAACCTGGAAGAGTTTGGCGGCAGCAGCTACATTGAGCGGGACACCGACTATGAGCGCAATAAAGCCAAGCTCACGGTCGGAGCCAACTGGAATGCCCACCGCACCGTAACCGTCGCCTTCCAGGCTTACCATCAGTGGACCGACAACCAGTACGACCACATCACCACCGACCTCGACCGGTATCCGGCCTACATCACCCACCAGACACGGGCGACCAACGATTTCAATGTCCGGGTGAACTGGCGCATTCTCCCCAACCTGACCTCGGTGTCACGGGTTGACCTGCAGAAGTCCAAGATCGAAAGCGACAGCAAGGTGACCGAAAAGACGGAAAGCTCCGAGCAAGAGCGTTATTTCCTCAGCCAGTCGCTGACCTACATGGCCACCCAGCGGCTCACGCTCTTCGGCAGCCTGAACTATGTACAGGACAAGTTGACCACCCCGGCCAGCGACCACTACGAGAGCGTCAGCAGCTATGTCATCGCCGACAGCGAGATGGACTACTTCACCGCACAGATCGGCGCCCACTTCGCCTACAACGAAAGCACCGACTTCAGCGCTTCGGTCAGCACCCTGACCAGCGACAATTACACCAGCAACAGCGCCACCACGGTGCCGTACGGCAATGACTTGGATGAATACAGCCTGAGCTTCGGCGTGACCAAGCGGCTCGCAGCCAACAAGAAGATCATGCTGGAGTACACCTACCTCGACCATGAGGACGATGCCACTGCGGGTGATTCGGACTACTCAGCCCACATGCTCAGCGCCAAATACGAGTACCGCTTCTAAGCCTTGCAGGCTTGATTTCCTGGTACGGATTCGCTTAGAATTCAGGGCGAAAGATACCCCTGAACCATTAACCCTTATAGTCGTCTATGAAAACTATTCGTATTTCCCTTCTGGGCCTGACCGCCCTCGCCTTCTCCAGCCTCAACCTGCTGGCAGACTCCGAAGCGATTGATGCCACCGCAGTCTGGAAAGCCAACTGCAAGAAATGCCACGCCGAGGATGGCAGCGGTGCGACCAAAATCGGCCAAAAGCTCGGCATCAAGGACTACACCGATGCCAACGTCCAGGCTTCAATGACCGACGAGGAAATCGTCAAGACCACAAAGGAAGGCGTGTTCGACGGCGGTAAAAAGAAAATGCCGCCCTATGCCGAAAAATTGAGCGAGGAAGAAATTCAGGCAATGGTGCCATTGATTCGCTCTTTTGCAAAGTAAGCTTCGTAATCCCGCCGGAAACGGCGGGATCATTTTTTATCTGAACCCAAACTGGCCCTGAACCTATGAGCCGGAAATCAAGCCTGTCCTATTTTAACAACTGGATCAGCCTCTGTGGCGCAGTCATCGCGATCGGAAGTGCGTTCTCATTCATCTTCCTCTTCGTGATGGACCTCTTTGCCGGGCACAGCAATGCCTACCTCGGTATCCTGACCTACATTGCCTCCCCCGCCTTTCTCATCCTCGGCATGGGCTTGATGCTCGTGGGCTGGTTTCTGCACCGCCGGCAAATCCTGCGCAATGAATCGGGTATTTCGGCGCTGACCTTCTCGCTCAATCTCGCGAACCGCAGCGACCGGAAAAAATTCATCATCTTCACTGCGGGGACCTTCATCTTCCTTATTCTCTCGGCCATCGGCAGCTACAAGACCTATCATGTCACTGAATCCGTGGAGTTCTGCGGCGAGGTCTGCCACGCGGTCATGGAGCCTGAATACACCACCTACCAGACCGGTGCCCATGCCCGTGTCGCCTGCGTGGAGTGCCACATCGGCTCAGGAGCGGAATGGTACGTCAAATCCAAGCTGAGCGGGCTCTACCAAGTCTATTCCGTCGCCCTCGATAAATACAACCGCCCAATCGAGACACCGGTCCATAACCTGCGTCCGGCACGCGACACCTGCGAAGCCTGCCACTGGCCGGAGAAATTCACCGGCAACCTGGACCGCACTTACCCCCACTTTCTCGCCGACGACGAAAACACGCCTTTTACCGTACGAATGTCGCTCAATGTCGGCGGTGCGGATCCCCGTCGCGGTGCGGCCGAGGGCATCCACTGGCACATGAGCGCCAGCAATATGGTCGAATTCATTGCGGAGGATGAACAGCTGCAAACCATTCCATGGATCCGGGTGACCTATCCCGACGGCTCCGTTGCGGAATACGTCACCCCGGATTTCGAAGGCAACCCTGCAGACTACGAAATCCACAAGATGGACTGCATGGACTGCCACAATCGGCCGGCCCACGTATTCAAGCCCCCCTCGGAACTGGTCGACCAGTCCCTCTACCTCGGCCAACTCCCCACCGAGCTGTCCGGTGTCAAGCGCCTCGCCGTAGAGTTGCTGACCGGTGAATACGCAGATAGCGCCGAAGCCTTGGCCGCCATCGAAGCCGGTCTCACCGAGGCCTACGAAGGCGATGAGCTTCTGACTGCGGGCATCCAGGAGCTACAGGGCATCTACGCGGCGAACTTCTTCCCCAAGATGAAGGCGGACTGGTCCGCCTACCCGAACAACATCGGGCACATGAACTGGCCGGGATGCTTCCGCTGCCACGACGATATGCACAGCACCAAGGACGGTTCCCGCACCGTGGAAATGTCCAACTGCAACAGCTGCCATTCCATCCTGGCCCAGGGCTCCACCTCGGAGGAACTGCGCACCCTCCATCCGGACGGCGTGGAATTCAAGCACCCCGGCGGCGACGTCGAAGGTTTTTTATGTAGCGATTGCCATGACGGCACGCTGGCCGAATGATCGGCCTCCGTAACCCGACCGTCCTGCGCACGCCGTGAATGCCCTCTACAGATACTTCGCCTCACTCCGTCTAACTGTCTGGCTCCTGCTGGCCTCCCTCGCACTGGTGTTCTTCGGGACCCTTGACCAGGTTGACCTGGGAGTCCGGGGGGCGCAGATGAAATATTTCGAGAGCCTGCTCACCACCTGGGGCTACCCGCAGTCCTGGCCACTGGGACAGTACCTGCACGTCGTGCACCTGCCCATCCCCGGCGGCTACCTTCTCGGGCCGTTGCTGGTCCTGAATCTAGCCTGTGCACACTTCAGGCATTTTAGGCCCCGCTGGTCCCTCGGAGGCATCGTCTGCATTCACTTCGGCATCCTTCTGCTGATCTTCAGTCAGCTCGCCACCCAACTCCTGCAGGAAGAGGATTACATCTGGTTTGAAGAGGGGCAAAGCGTTCGTCACCTCACGAGTTTTCATGCGGATGAACTGGCGGTAATCGACATGACTGCCCCGGACACGGACACTGTGGTCGCGATTCCGGCCGAACTTCTACGCCCCAAAACTCCCGTCCAGTCTCCGGATCTGCCCTTTACCGTCGAAACCCTTCATTACTATTCGAACGCGGCAATCCTCCCCGGGAACCCTGCGATGGGAAACAACGTCCCCATTGCGGACAAAGGCCTCGCGGGAAGCCGGGGCTTTACCGTCCGCGCCCTCGAGCCAACCTACAAAAGCAACGAACGTAACGGCACCACCGCGTACATCCGCTTGCGGGATGGTGAAACGGTTCTCGGCACCTGGCTGGTCAGCAATCTGTTCGAGACCAGCATGCCCCTCCAGACATTCCAATACAAGGGACGCGACTACGGGCTGAGCCTGCGCTTTGCCCAAAAGCCACTGCCCTTCAGGATGACGCTCCTCGACTTCAGGCATGACCGCTACCCCGGCACCGAGATCCCCAACAACTTTTCCAGCCTGATCGGTATCGAGGATACCGATACCGGGGAATCCCGCGAGGTCCTGATCAAGATGAACCATCCGCTGCGTTTCGCCGGGCTCACCTTCTACCAGTCAGGCTTCGGGCAGGACGCCATGGGACGTGCCGATCGCGCCTCCCGCTTGCAGGTGGTTCGCAACCCCGGATGGCTCGGCCCCTACTTTGCCTGCACCCTCGTCTCCATCGGCATGGTCTGGCAGTTCTGCTGGGGCCTCTTGAAATTTTCCCGGCGGCGAAAAACCTCCGCAACCGCGGCCAAGGCGCAGCGGGGTCCCGCCGCGAGCCGCAGCATTCCAGCCCTCGTCCTTTCAGGCCTGCTGGCACTGACCGCCGGCTCCATCCTCTACAAAGCCCTGACCGGCGGGCCGATTGGCGGCGACGCCTATGCCGCCTATGACATGAAAAGCTTTGCCCGTCTGCCGCTGCTGGACGGAGGCCGTTTGAAACCGCTCGACAGCCTGGCCCGGAACACCCTGCTGCTGACCCGGGCGAAGCAAACCGCACTCAATGCCGAAGGCAAACGCATCCCGGCCCTCATCTCACTGGCCGACCTTCTCTTCAAGGCGGAGGACGCCGCCCAGTACAAAATGTTCCGGGTCGACAATCCGGACCTGCTCGACCTGCTCGGCCAGCCCAACACCGAAACCGCCCATTTATCCTACAGCGTACTGGAGCCGCAACTACGCAAGATTGACGAACAGGCCAAGCTGGTGCCGGAGGAAGCCCAGGAGCGCAGCCCCTACCACAGCGCCCTGCTCAAGCTCCACCGCAGCCTGATCCGCTACCAGAGCCTGCAGAACGGCATTCTCCCACAGATCGGAGGACAACATGCCCTCGAACCCATGCTCGACCATTTGATCGAGCGCAACAAGGAGACCGCCCCGCGGGATGATGC
Organism: Coraliomargarita parva; assembly: GCF_027257905.1. Lineage (NCBI taxonomy): Bacteria > Pseudomonadati > Verrucomicrobiota > Opitutia > Puniceicoccales > Coraliomargaritaceae > Coraliomargarita > Coraliomargarita parva. The sequence continues at coordinate 25,700 of NZ_JAPZEI010000007.1, read as the reverse complement.
CGCGGCAGCCGCATTCCTGAGGCAACAGAACCGGGGCAGCGGCCTCCTCCTCATCCCCACCGAGAATCCACTCTTGAAGGCCGAGGACATGGAGCATTGGACCACCCCCGGCATGGCACTGCTCGGTTCGACCGTCCGGGCCGAAGCGGACCCCGTCTTGAGGGGCTACCTGCAACTCGCGGATGCCTGGCGTGCGGATGATGCGGAAAGCTTCAACCGCGCCCTCTCAAGCATCCATCAGGAAATCGGCACACGCCTCCCCGGCACCCAGGCCCGGAGTGCGACCGAAGTGCGCTTCAACCAATGGCAGCCCTTCTACCGGAGCCTGGAACTCTACATTCTATCCTTCATCGCCATCGCGCTCTTCTGGATGCTGGGCAATCCGTTCCTCGCACGGACCGCCGTCGGGATCGCAGTGGTCTCACTCATCCTGCATACGGCAGGCTTGGCCGCACGCATCTACCTGAGCGGGTATGCGCCGGTGACGAATCTCTATTCAAGCAGCGTCTTTGTCGGCTGGGCTGCGGTCCTACTGGCCCTTCCCTTCGAGCGTGTCTTCCGTAACGGCCTCGCCACCGCCGCCGCCAGCCTCACAGGATTCACCACCCTGATCATCGCACACAACCTGGCCGCAAGCGGCGGAAACGACACCATGGAAATGATGCGGGCTGTTCTCGACTCGAACTTTTGGCTCTCCACCCACGTCACAACCATCACGATCGGTTACTCAGCCACATTCCTGGCGGGCGCTCTGGGTATTCTCTACATCGTCCTGCAACACCTTCCCGGCCAGCCCGACAACGAAACCTCCGGAACCCTGCACCGCATGGTCTACGGTGTCTTGTGCTTCGCCCTGCTCTTCAGCTTTGTCGGCACCATTCTGGGTGGAATCTGGGCGGACCAGTCCTGGGGGCGCTTCTGGGGCTGGGACCCGAAGGAAAACGGGGCCTTGATGATCGTCCTCTGGAATGCCCTTATTCTCCACGGGCTGCGCACCACGATGGTCGATACGGCACAATTGATGCGTCTGGCCGTGGCGGGGAACATCGTCACCAGTTGGTCCTGGTTCGGCACCAACATGCTGGGTGTCGGGCTCCACAGCTACGGTTTTATGGACAAGGCCTTCCTCTGGCTCATGGCCTTCTGGATCAGCCAGGCAGTACTAATCGGGCTCAGCTGCCTGCGGCCGGGAAAGAAGAGGCACGCAACCGCGGCATAGACTCAATGAAATTACGTATCACATTCATTAGAAAAGTGTTTGCCCGTAATGCTAACAGGTTTAATCATGCGCTCGACTAGATAATTACGCTATGGATAATAAGACCCTGACCCTAAAAGAACTGAAAGATAAAGCTGCCTCCGTCGGCTGTAAAAAAGCCCTGGTTGGTATTGACGGTTTCGTGGACAAGATTGTCCATCCCGTCGATCAGCGTTACGGTCCGGGTGAACATTTCAAAGCCATCCCCACGATTGCGGATTTCGGGGCGCGTATCAGCTCCGCCGCAGGCAAAAGCGCCAACATCGAGCTCGCGCCGGTGGTTGAAAAACTGGGCGGCAACGGGCCCATCATGGCCAACGCACAGTATGCACAGGGCGTCGAGGTGACGTACTTGGGGGCACTGGGCAAGGAATACATCCACCCCGTTTTCGAGGAATTCGCCGAGAAGACCAACGCAATATCGATTACAGACCCGGGCATCACCCACGCCGCGGAGTTTGAAGACGGCAAGATCATGCTCGGCATGATGGCCAGCCTCGATGAAATCAACTACGAGCATATCGTCGGCGCCATGGGTGCAGACGAATTGGCCAAGGTATTCGGGGAGTCCGATTGCATCGCCATGGTCAACTGGACCATGATCCCCTACCTCTCCGACGTCTTTAACGATTTTCTCAACCGGCTCCTTCCCCATGTGAAGCCCAACCCGAACCGGATCTTCTTCTTCGACTTGGCCGACCCGGAAAAGCGCTCCCGCGAGGACCTGCACGCAGTCTTGAATATTTTCGGCAAGTTTGAGGCCTTCGGCAAAGTGATCCTCGGCCTGAACTACCGTGAAGCCGAGCAAATCGACGAGCTGCTGGGCTTCGAGAAGTTGGAGAAGAACCCGGAAAACCTCCAAGCCATGGCCGTCCGTATCCGCGAGACACTGAAGGTCGATACCGTAGTGATCCACCCGGTGGAGTGTGCCGTCTGTGCGACGGAGGAAGGCAGCTTCTACGCCGCCGGCCCCCTTTGCCAAAAGCCGAAGATCACCACCGGTGCCGGCGACCATTTCAACTCCGGCTTCGTCACCGCCCGCATGTTGGGAATGTCCCCGCTGGCAGCCCTCACTGTCGCGGTTTCCACCTCTGGCTTCTACGTCCGCACCGCAGTCAGCCCTTCGCTCGACGAAATCGCCACCTTTATCAGCAACTGGGAAGACTAAGGGGTGGCCGGTCTTTTTATCAGCTTCGAAGGTACGGAAGGCTGCGGTAAATCCACCCAGATCCGCCGTTTGTCGGAGCGCTTGCAAGCCGTTGGTCAGGAGGTCGTGCAGACGCGCGAACCGGGTGGCACAGCGCTCGGCGAAGCCATCCGTCATCTCCTGCAGCATGACCCGGCCGGCGAGGCCATGTGCCCGGAAGCGGAACTCCTGCTATTCACCGCGAGCCGAGCCCAAATCACCCGTGAATTAATCGAACCGGCACGCATGTCCGGCAAGTGTGTGCTCTGCGACCGCTTCATGGACTCGACCACGGTCTATCAGGGCGTCGCCCGTAAACTTGCAGCTGTCGATGTCGCAAGCATCAACCGGTTCGCCGTCGGAACGACCAAGCCCGACCTCACCGTCCTGATCGATCTGGACGCGGAGACCGGCCTGTCCCGGGCCCACGCACGGGCCGAAGGGCCCGATCGAATGGAACGGGAGTCGCTGGCCTTCTTCAATGCCGTCCGGCAAGGCTACCTGAACCTCGCCGAGGCCGAAGCGGACCGCTTCCTGGTTATCGACGGCCGCCAAACCATCGATGCGATCGAGGCGGAGATCTGGTCGGCGGTCGAAGCCAAACTCAAGTTGTAATCATGCCCGGATTCCCAGAACTCAGCCCGTTCACCTTTGGCTCCATGTCCCTCGGTCAGGAACCGCTCGACCTTAAATCCGACATTGCCGTCGCACGCCAAGCCATGGATGCCGGCGTCTGGTTTCACAGCAGTCCGACTTACAACAAGGGCTTCACCTATATGGTCCTGCGCATGGCCTTCGACGAGGCTCCCGCACAGCGTCCTCCCCTGATTATCAAGATACGCGACGCCGAACCGCGCCTCGTCCGCTTTGAAGTGGAAGATTGCCTGCGCCGCTTGGGCGTCGACTGTATCGACCTGATCCAGTTGGTCTACATGCAGCCGGCCGATTCCAGCATTGTCGACGGCTTCATGCAGAACGACGAACGCCGGGAGCTGGTGGAACGTTTCAAACAGGAAGGCAAGATCGGCAAGGCACTGCTCTATCTACAGAAAGACCGTGCGCCGGAATCCCGAACCGCCCTCGAACAGGGCCTTTTTGACGGGGTCATCTTCTACGAGAACCTGATCCAGCATGAACTCCCCGGAACCGTGCATGACTTTCTGCAAGCCCGGCCCGACTTTCCCGCCCTGGCCCTGCGCTCCGTGTTCGGGGGCGGTTATCTGGGAGCCGGTAGCGGCGCGGATGACGGCTTGAAGGACAAGTTCCGGCGGCTGGAGCAATTGTCCTCCGAACTCGGCTGCCAGGACTTGGTCGAACTGTCCATGCGCTTTGCCCGACACCATGCCAATGTGCGCACCACAATCGGGGGCACGAAAAATCCGGAGCATCTACAGCGCTTCCTCGATTTGGCCGACAGCGCTGCCCCCCTGCCCGAAGAAGCCGTCCGGCGTATTCTGGAAATCCGGAATTAATACCACTTCGGCAAGATTTCGAGAATCGGTTTGATTTGACGCATCACCGCGGCAGCATGCGGAACAGTTTCCCATTTTCCGCTGATACGAACGAACCATCCGATCCATGCAAATAAGCCATGCCCTCCCTGAAATCCTGCGCAACAGCCGTGCGGTCGAAGTGCTCGAGCGCTCGCTGAGCAAGGACCGACTGGGACACGGCATTCTCCTGCATGGTGAAAGCCTCGCCAGCCTGGAACAAATCGTACGGGCCATCAGCAAGGAGCTTCTCGCCGCCAAAGGGGACCCCTTCGGACACCCGGACTGCTTCATCCTCCGGCCCAGTGGCAAGGCACGCTTCATTCGTATCGGTTCCGAAAGCGAACGGGTCCAGGGCGAATGGCCCAAGAACACGATGCGCCGTCTTGTCATCGACATCCAGAAGACCTCCAACCAAGGGGGGCGAAAAGTCGGGATTATCTTCGAAGCGGACCGTATGATGGGCCCCTCCGCCAACGCCTTTCTCAAGACGCTGGAGGAACCGCCAGATGGCACCACGCTCTTTCTTCTCACCACCCGCCCCTACGACCTGCTCGACACCATTCGCAGCCGCTGCCTGAATTTCCGCATTCCCGCGGAAATGGAGAATATCCGACACCCGGACTGGGCCCAGTGGGAGGAAGACTACCGGAGCTGGCTGATTCGCCTCATCGAAGGTCCCAACCGCGACAGTATTCCCCATATCGTACTCGGGGCCTATGGCCTGAATACCCGCTTCCAGGGAATTCTGGACAGCATGACCGCCGAAGCATGGGCCGCACAGAAGGAAAGCCTGCCGGAGCATACCACCGACGACGAGAAGGCCGCCATGGAAGCCGGCATGAGCAAGGGCTTCCGCAAGCAATTGTTCGGTGAAATCGAGAAAGCCACCGCCCTGTTCACCCGCGATCTGGCCGAGGCCAACCCCGGCGAGTTCCCCGTTCCCGCTCTGCAACAGGCCACCCAGCAACTCGAACACTGTGCCGGCTTGCTGGAGCTCAATTTCAACCAGGCCGCCGCGCTCGAGCTCTTCTTCCTCCAATCCCTCCGGATCTGGACCAGCGTCCGCTGACCCTGCCAACTGGAGATTACGGCCCAATCCGGCCGCTCCGGGGGCATGAAATGATTGCAATCTTAAGCGCTAGCATTCAGATACTTAGGAAGGTCGCTCAAGGGCGTACCGGCACTCTCATCTTCAACACCACTCTCACCTCCATTTCATCCGGCGATGTGCGGACGATATACACTCCACATAAATAAAAAGAAGCTCGCCGAGGCCATCGGCCGTGAGCTGCCGGACAGCTACGAGCCGGACTTCAATATCGCCCCCGGTCGCGAGGTTCTGTCCCTCACCGCCGATGGCGCGGCTCCGGGATTGCCCCGCATGATGCAATGGGGCCTGCGCACACCGCAGAATTTCCATATCAATGCCCGTATTGAAACAGCGGATACTTCACCGCGCTTCCGCGAAAGCTGGGAGGACTACCGCTGCCTCATCCCCGCCAACGGGTTCTATGAGTGGTACCAGGACGGGGTCACCAAGCAACCCTACTATTTCTACCCGGAGTCGGGGGAACTTCTCTTTTATGCCGGCCTTTGGTTCCCGTCCATTCTGGACGAAAATCCCGCATCCTGTGTCATCCTGACCACCGCCGCCAACCAAAGTGTCAGCGGGGTACACAACCGCATGCCGGTCATTCTCCCCCAGTCCTGCACCGGCGAATGGATTCAGGGGCGCCTGCCGCGAACCGAAGCGGTCCGCCTGGCTGCCGACTGCAACCTGTTCTCCCACACCGTCTCGCAACGGGTCAATAGCAGCCGAAACAACGACAGCCGTCTCGTGGAAGCAACCGCCCCCCTGACCGACGACCAAATGATGCTCTTCTAAGCATCCCGACTCTTACTCTTAATCTGAATCCTAATCCCTTGCTGCGTAGGGAGTAAGATTCAGAGAAAAGAACGCATGCCTACGGCAGGCCCCTTCAATCTGGCCCGATTTCCTCAAAAGCGGACTCTTTCGCCAAAACACTTGAAGACAGCCGTATTAGGGACCATCTTAAGGACCAATGAGTCACAGCGTTGTGCCAGTTCAAATCAAAGGCGTCATGCCCACCTCCAACGGATGCGCCGTCTTCCTCGGCAATGAGGAAAAGACTTTCGTCATCTATGTGGATCAGGGCATCGGGCAAGCCATCCAGCGCGCAGTCAACGGCGAGGAACTGGAGCGTCCGATGACGCATAACCTAATGGTCACGATTCTCGACGGGCTCGGTGCCGAAGTCGAGCGCGTGGTCATTAACGACGTGAACAACGGCACATTCTACGCCCGGCTGATCATTTCCATGGAAAACGAGTTGGGGCACAAGATCGTCGAGTTGGATGCGCGCCCCAGCGACTCGATCGTGCTCGCGCTCATCTGCCAAAAGCCGATGTACACCGCCCGCTCGGTCATCGATGCGGTCGACGACATGACCGAGATCCTAGAGAAGATCCTCAAGGAAAACGAGGAGTAGTTGGGCGTTGCTTCTTGGCCGCGGAGCGTTTTTCGTTCGCTGCTCAAAATCTCAGGAGGCTGCCATCAACGCTCAACCGACAACCCTCAATATTCCCACCAAGGCGACCGCTCTGGCGCCCATGCAGGATGTCACCACCCTGCCCTTTATGCGGCTGCTGGGTCAATATGGTGCGCCGGACCTGCTCTTCACCGAGTACTTCCGCGTCCACGAGCACTCCACGCTGGAGAAGCACATCGTCGATTCCATTCTCCACCACGGAACCGGGCGCCCGGTATTTGCCCAGCTGATCGGGGAAAGCCTGCCCGATCTGGAACGCACAGTCGCCTCCATTGAGGCGGCCGGATTGCCCGTCGCCGGCATCGATTTAAACATGGGCTGCCCCGCCCCCAAGGTTTACAAGAAGAATGTCGGAGGCGGTCTGCTCCGGGACCCTGCTCGGATCGACGAGGTTCTCGGCTGCCTGCGCGCCGCGGTCCGGGGCCCCTTCACCGTAAAAATGAGGATCGGTTTCGAGAGCGACATCCATTTCGAGAAGATCCTCGACCTGCTTGAAAAGCACCGGGTCGACCTGCTCAGCCTGCATGCCAGAACGGTCAAGGAGGCCTACCGCAGCGAAGTGCACTACGAATACATCACCCGGGCCGTCAAACGCCTCAAGATTCCGGTTCTGGCCAACGGCAATATCACCTCGCTCGCCAAAGGCCAGTGGACTCTGGACGAGACCGGCTGCGCAGGCCTCATGATCGGACGCTCCTGTATCCGTAATCCATGGATTTTCCGTCAGTTACGGGAGCATTTTGAAGGCAAACCTGTCTTTCAGCCCACACTCGGCGATGTCCGCCAGTATGTGGAAGACCTCTTCGAGGCCACCACCATCCCGGACCGCACGGGGATCTACCACGTCAACCATCTGAAGAAATTCCTCAATTTCGTGGGGCTCGGCGTCGATACCAACGGCCAGTTCATGCACGACATGCGCCGTGCCAAGACCAAGGCGGAAATGGACGCAATTTGCGATCGTCACCTGGTCGACGGCGGCAAAGCCGAGCAGCCTTTTCCCGACGAACCGATCAAGGGTCTGGTGGCCCGGCCCAACTGCGAGACCTCGAAGGGCTGCAGCCTGTAATACCTCTTCTCATAAGTAGATGTCCCTAAAGGGCTTGTCTTTTCGCGGGGCTGTGCCTCTTTAGAGCTACTATGCCTGTATATATCTACCAAGTCCTCCACATCATCGGCATCCTCATGGTCTTTACAGGCTATGGTGCCCTTCTCGCCCGAAGTCTGGCCGGTAACACCGAAGACACCAAGGTCCGCAAGCTCGGATCCATCACCAGCGGGATCGGCCTGATCCTGATCCTGGTTGCGGGCTTCGCCATGATTTCCAAGCTGGGCTACAGCTTCAGCGCGCCCTGGATCCTGGTCAAACTCGTGATCTGGCTGGCCCTCGGCGGATTGATCGCCCTGATCAACCGCAAGCCGGCGCTGGCCGACAAACTCTGGTGGGTCTTGCTGGCCCTCGGCGCAGTCGCCGCCATTATGGTTTATATCGTTAAACTCTACGTCTAAACCGCCTCTGTGGCGATTCGGTAAACTTTTTTGAAAGTTCTGCTTGATCTGGGACGGAGTCTTTGCCTTTATCCCGAACTTTCCCAAATGCACCCGTAGCTCAATTGGATAGAGCGCTTGACTACGAATCAAGAGGTTAGGGGTTCAAGTCCCTTCGGGTGTGCCACTTTTGATAAGCCCTTCGCGAAAGCGAGGGGCTTTCTTTTTGTCCCGACACCGCACCCCTTACAACACAAGCGGCGCGAGACGCACCGCCTCCGCTCTTACAACCAACGGAGGTAAGGCATCCTGCCCTACCCTTACAACACAAGCGGCGCGGGACGCACCGCCTCCGCTCTTACAACCAACGGAGGTAGGGCATCCTGCCCTACCCTTACAACACAAGCGGCGCAGGACGCACCGCCTCCGTTCTTACAACCAACGGAGGTAGGGCATCCTGCCCTACCCTTACAACACAAGCGGCGCGGGACGCACCGCCTCCGTTCTTACAACCAACGGAGGTAGGGCATCCTGCCCTACCCTTACAACACAAGCGGCGCGGGACGCACCGCCTCCGCTCTTACAACCAACGGAGGTAGGGCATCCTGCCCTACCCATCCTGCCCTCCCCCAACAACGCACCGTCTCAACCATTTTAGCCTTCACAATACCGCCACGATCCCTTTAAAGGCCCCCTTACCCTAATTTTCTTCGAATCTATTTTCCTGTTTGAAACCGTCTCCCCTGCGGAGGCGGTTTCTTTTTTTCAGCAACTCACTATGACACAGAGCAATTATTTCCGCGAATGGTTCTCCAATCCGCGCAAGGATCTCATCGCCGGCACCGTGGTGGCCCTGGCCTTGATCCCGGAAGCGATCGCCTTCTCCATCATTGCGGGCGTCGATCCCAAGGTCGGCCTCTACGCCTCCTTCTGTATCGCAGTCGTGATCGCCTTTCTCGGCGGACGTCCGGGCATGATCTCCGCCGCAACCGGTGCCATGGCCGTGCTCTTCGTCTCACTGGTACGCGACCACGGTCTGGAATACCTGCTGCCAACCACCATTCTCACCGGCATCTTTCAAATACTGGCCGGCGTCTTCAAATTGGGGAATTTGATGCGTTTCGTATCCCGTTCGGTCGTGACCGGCTTTGTCAATGCCCTCGCCATCATCATCTTCATGGCCCAACTGCCGCAGTTCCATGAGCAGGGCCTTCTCATGTACGCCATGGTGGCAGCGGGACTCGCGATCATTTACGGACTGCCCCGCCTGACCACGGCAGTCCCTTCACCACTGGTCTGCATTATCCTCCTGACCGCACTCTCCATGCTCATGGGTTGGGGCGATACCCTAAGAACAGTCGGAGACATGGGCACATTGCCCGCCTCGCTCCCGGTCTTCCTGCTGCCCGAAATCCCCCTCAATTGGGAAACATTGCAGGTCATTTTCCCCTATGCCATCTCCCTCGCCATCGTCGGCCTGCTGGAATCACTCATGACCGCGGCCATCGTCGACGACTTCACCGACACCGGAAGCAACAAGAACCGGGAATGCTGCGGCCAGGGCGTGGCCAACATCCTCTCCGGCTTTCTCGGCGGCATGGCTGGCTGCGCCATGATTGGCCAGTCGGTCATCAATGTAAAATCCGGCGGCCGCGGACGCCTCTCCACTTTTGCGGCGGGCATCATCCTGCTGATCCTGATCCTGGTCCTGGACGACTTTGTGCGCCAGATTCCGATGGCCGCATTGGTCGCCGTCATGATCATGGTCTCGATCGGTACCTTCAGCTGGGAATCGCTCAAAACTCTGAAGGTCCACCACCGCACCTCCAGCTGCGTAATGCTGACCACCGTCCTGGTCACCGTGCTCTGCCACAACCTGGCCTACGGCGTCGGGGCCGGCGTCCTGCTCAGCGCCCTCTTTTTCGCCTACAAGGTGTCCCGCCTGCTGGAAATCGATTCCAAGCTGGAAGTCAGCAAAACCGAGCGCACCTACTCCATCCGTGGACAACTGTTCTTTGTCTCCGCCAGTACCTTCAGCGAGGCCTTTGATTTCCGGGAAGTGCTGGAAAAAGTCACGATCGATGTGTCGGCGGCGCACTTCTGGGATCTCTCCGCGATCAACGCCCTCGACCGTGTGGTCTTGAAATTCCGCCGTGAAGGCACTGAAGTAGAGATCGTTGGCCTCAACGAGGCCAGCAAGACACTCGTGCTCCAAATCGCCAAACACGACAAGCCCGGCGCCCTGGAAGGACTCGGCGGTCATTAATCTGTATCCCCAACCTCAACCGATCCATAAGATGCCAAACATTCTCGCCTGTACCGACGGTTCCCTCTACGCCCCCAGTGTCTACCAACACGCCGCATGGGCGGCTAAACGCATGGATGCCAGCGTCCATGTCCTCCACATGCTCAACCCGCATCACGAGGCTCCGGTGAAAACCGACTACAGCGGCAGTATCGGATTCAACGCCCGGGATCATCTGCTGAAGGAACTGGTCGAGCTCGAAGCCGCCAATGCCCGTATTGCCCAGAAACGAGGCCAAGCCATACTCGATGATGCGGAACTGCAACTGAAGGAAGCCGGTGTCGCCAAGGTCGCCGCCGAGCAGAAGCATGGAAAGTTGAGCGATTCGATCGACAACTACGAAAGTGACGCCGACCTCGTCGTCATCGGCAAGCGCGGCAACAACGCCAATTTCGAAACCGGACACTTGGGCTCCAACCTCGAACGGGTCATCCGCAGTTGCCGACACCCGGTTCTGGTGGCCGCCCGTGCCTTCAGCCCAATGGATCGCTTTGTCATCGCCTTTGATGGCGGATCCAGCTCGAAGAAAGCGGTCGAATATGTCGCCGCCAACCCGCTACTCAAGGGCATGCATTGCTATCTGCTCTACGTTGGCGCCGGTAATGCCAAGGTGGAGGCCGCTCTCGCCCAGGCCGAAGCCACACTTAAGGCCGCCGGATTTGAGGTCACAATCGAGCAGCGCGCAGGCGATCCGGAAAAAGTGATCGGCGAAATTGTGGCCCAGGACAATGTCGATCTGCTGGTCATGGGAGCCTACGGGCACTCCCGAATCCGTCAGCTTATCGTGGGAAGCACCACGACTGCAATGATCCGTACAGTGAAGATTCCCGTATTGCTCTTCCGCTGATCAGGCCTATTCCTGCTCAAACCATGAGCATCACATCCCAAGAATTCGGCAAACTCCCCACCGGCGAATCCGTTTCCCTCTTCACTTTGGCCAACTCAAACGGCTTGAGCGCAACCGTCACCAACTACGGCGGCATCATCGTCAGCCTGAGTGTACCGGACCGCGACGGGAAGCTGGAGGATATCCTGCTCGGCAAAGACGACTTCCAGGGCTATCTCGACGGCCACCCCTCCTTTGCCTGCATCACCGGGCGCGTCGCCGGACGGATCGGCAAGGGACAATTCAGCCTCGATGGCAAAGACTATCAACTCGCCATCAACAACGGCCCGAATAGCCTGCATGGCGGCGAAGTCGGTTTCGACAAGCGCCTGTGGGCGGCCGAAATCGTGAAAATCGACGGTACCGAGAGGCTTAAGCTCAGCTATACCGACCCGGATGGTACCAACCACTACCCGGGAACCGTGACCTGCTCGGTGACCTATGCCATGCTGGAGGACAATTCCCTCGAGATCACCTACACGGCCACCACCGACAAAACCACCCCCTTTAACATTACCAATCACGCCTATTTCAACCTGCTCGGACAGAACAAGGGCAAGGTACTGGGACACTCCGTTCAGATCTTCGCCGATGCCGTGGCCACGGTGGACGAGGACTCGACCCTAATCGGCCGCCGTGATCCCGTCGTGGCAGGCTTCAACGACTACCGCCAGCCTGTCGTGCTCGGTGACCTCAAGGAACTGGTGGTCGGCAATGCCGATATCCATTTCTTCCTCGATGGTGGGCGGACGCAAGAGCCAAAGCTGGCAGCCATCGTCAAGGAACCGACCACCGGCCGCGTGATGGAAACGCTCACCACCGAACCCGGTGTCCAGTTTTACGCGGGGCTCTCCCTCTCCGATGAGGAGCCGGAAAAAGGCAAAGGCGGCGTCATTTACGAACCCTGCGACGGGCTCTGCCTGGAAACCCAGGACTACGCGGACAGTGTCAATTTCCCGGAGATGGGCGGCGCGCTCCTCCAGCCCGGTGAAGTCTTCCAGTCCACCACGCTGTACCGCTTCAGCACGGAAGGTTAAGCATCCGTTGAAAGTTGGGCGTTGATATGTTGGTTGGTTCGAGCTACCAGCCTCTTTGGCCCATCAACGATCAACGTTCAACAAACAACACCACCTTGTCCCTCATAAGCTACCGTAACCTGAGCATCTCATTCAGCGGCCCCAAGTTGCTGGACGATGCGGCGTTGACCTTGGACAAGCGTGAGCGTGTCTGCCTCATCGGCCGCAATGGTGAAGGCAAGTCCACCCTGCTCCGGATCCTCAGCGGTGAAATCGAAGCGGACAAGGGAGAGATCGAACAGATTCCCGACCTACGTGTAGCCAAACTCGATCAGGAAGTGCCGGCGGAGATTGAAGGAACCGTCTTTGATCTCGTGGCATCCGGCCTCGGACCGGATGCGGCCATTGTCGCCGAATACCACCAACTCACCCACGCCTACGCCGAAGACCCGGGCAATGAAGCCCTTGCGGCCAAACTGGACACGCTACAGGCGGAAATCGACCGCAAGGATGCCTGGACGCTGGAGCATAAGGTGGAAAATATCCTCGACCGGGTGGAGCTTGATGGCGACAGCCGGTTCGACAGCCTGTCCGGCGGCAATAAGCGCCGTGCACTCCTCGCCCGCGCCCTGATCACCGACCCGCATATCCTCCTGCTGGACGAACCGACCAACCATCTCGACATTCCGGGGATCCAATGGCTGGAGGAATTTCTCCGCAAGGCGGACATCACCCTGCTATTCGTCTCGCACGACCGTGCCTTCATACGCCGGGTGGCCAACCGCATCTTGGATCTCGACCGCGGCGGCCTCACTTCCTTCAACTGCGACTACGACACCTACTTGACCCGAAAGTCCGAACTCTTGTCGGCTCAGGCCAAACAGCAGGCCGTCTTCGACAAGAAACTGGCTGAAGAGGAAGTCTGGATCCGCAAGGGGATTCAGGCCCGTCGTACCCGCAACGAAGGCCGCGTCCGCGCACTCTTCAAGATGCGCGAAGAGCGGGCCCAGCGCAGGAACCAACAGGGCAAGAGCCAACTGCAACTGAACGAAGGTCAACTGTCCGGTCGCAAGGTCATCCAGGTCGATGACATCAGCTACCAGTGGGACGACAAACCGCTCATCGGCAATTTTTCGACCACGATCTGGCGGGGCGACAAGATCGGCATCGTCGGCCTCAACGGATCCGGTAAAACCACCCTCCTCAACCTCCTGCTCAAGCAACTGGAGCCTCACAGCGGCAGTGTCACCCACGGGACCAAGCTCGAAGTCGCCTACTTCGACCAGCACCGCGCCCAGTTGGACGAATCTCTCAGTGTGATGGAAAACGTCAGCCCGTACAGCGACACCGTTACGATCAACGGGCAGCAGCGACATATCCTGACCTATCTGCAGGACTTCCTGTTCACCCCGCACGCCGCGCGATCCCCCATAACAAAGCTCTCCGGCGGGGAACGTGCGCGTCTCCTCCTTGCCCGTCTCTTCCTACAACCAGCCAACGTCCTCGTACTGGACGAACCGACCAACGACCTCGATATCGAAACGGTCGAATTGCTGGAAGAGCGTCTTCTCGATTTCGACGGTACCCTGCTCCTCGTCAGCCATGACCGCAGCTTTCTCGACAATGTCGTGACCAGTACCATCGCGCTCGAAGGCGGCGGCCAGATCGCCGAATATGTCGGCGGCTGCGAGGAGTGGCTCAAGCGCTACGAGGCCAGGCAGAAAAAGCCGGAAGCCCCCAAAGCCTCGTCCCCCCCACCCAAGACAGAACCCGCCAAACCGCAAAAGCGGAAACTACTCAACAAGGAGCGCGAGGCACTCAAAACCCTGCCCGGCCGTATCGAGCAGCTCGAGAATGAGCATGCGGCTTTAAGCGCCCAAATGGCGACCAACGAGTATTACCAGGACCCCAAAAACGACCCGGCGAAAGACGCCGCCCGCCTCGAAGCCCTCGAAACCGAGACCCTCGCCGCTTACGAGCAATGGGAAGCCCTCAGCGCACTGGAGTCCTAAAGCTCCAACAGCCAGACTATGTAGAAAACAGACAAGAATGTCTGTTCCACGGTGAAAAGCTCCTCACCTTGCAAAAGGGAGGTGTCCGCGCTCGCCGCGGACGGAGGGGTTCGAAATAAATACATGAGTTGACCAAGGGTTCAGCACCTCCGGCGACCCACCGATTTCCATTGCAAAAACGGCCAAATCGGCTTAAATAATAACTATCGGTTAAGACAACCAGCCATTGCCGGAAAAACAGCTGAATCAGTTCACAGATACATTTCACCCCAACCCCGATCCACGCCATGTCTACCTCTACCAGCTCCCGCGGATGCGGCTCCTATGTGGCCGCCAATCTCTTTAATCCGGATCACAGCCAAACGGCCAGCCAAACCATCCCCGCTGTGACCGTTTCCCGGCAAACCGGCTCCCGTGGTGCCGCGGTTTGTGAGCGCCTCGTCACGATTCTCGAAGAAAGCAACAAGGGCGGAGAAAACCCGTGGACCCTCTACGACCACGATCTGGTGCGCCAGATCCTGCGTGACCACAATTTGCCGGAACATTTGGCCCAATTCATGCCAGACGGCTCCGTCAGCGAATATCAGTCCACCATCAATGAATTGCTGGGACGCCACCCGTCCCTCTGGAGTCTCTACGAGGACAGCGTCCATACCATCAGGCGCCTCGCCCATGAAGGGCATTGCATCCTGGTCGGACGGGGCGGCAACTTCATCACCAAGGCTTTCCCGCAAGTGCTCAAGGTCCGTATTGTCGGCTCCAAGCACCGGCGGATTCAGGAAGTCATGAACCGCGCGAACGTCAGCACCAAGCAGGCCGAAACCATCCTGCGCAATGAAGACAACGCCCGGGCCAGCTACGTACGCAAGCACTACAACAGCGACATCGACGAGCCCACCCACTACGACCTGATCGTCAACACCGACCATCTCAACGATGAAGCAGCAGCAGGCCTGATCGCCAGCGCACTCTGCGAAAAATGCCAACAGATCCGCTAGGATGAAGCTCGCGTTGGCAGCCCAAAAGAAAGCGGCCCCTCAAATCCGCAAATGCTTTGATGCACTCTGCGGGGAGGCCGTATCGGTCTTGGCCGACTACCCGGAATCGAACCCGGAAGGCCTGCACGAAGCCCGGAAGGCAGTCAAGCGCCTGCGCGCCCTCCTGAGGCTGCTCCGAGGCATCGTCCCCGACAAAGAACGCAGGGAGATCGACCAAACCTTGGGCAAAGCATCCCGCAAGCTGCACCATCTGCGTGACCGCGAAGTCCTGCTGGACTTGCTGCAGCAATGGAACCGCGAACTGCCCTTGGGACGCAGTCCGGTCCTGGACCGGGCGCTGAGCAAACTGATTCATGCAATCAAGAGTCAGCCGGCGGCACTTCCCGGCGAGGAGGAGTGTCGCCTCCTCCAGGAGCGTTTCGCCCAAAAGCTCAAGCAGGCCGGAAAGCGCTTCCACAAACTCGACCTTAGCAGCGTGAATTGGAAAAGTTTGAAGAAGAACCTTCTCAACTACGAGGCAAGCAAAGACAAAGCGCGGCAAAGCTGCATGGAGGCCCCGACCGAGAAACACCTCCACAACTGGCGAAAGCGTCTCAAGGACTGCTTCTATCAAAGTATCTTCCTCAAGGAACGCCTGGAACTCACGGACGAATATCTGGCATCCATCAAAGCCGAAGAGAGCACCCTCAGCGATGCGCGCGACTGCGATCTTGCCCGCGAGATGCTGCCCCCCCTGGCAAGCACCTGCCTGACTCCGACGGAACGGCGTAGCCTCAGCCATTTCCTGGGCAAGAAACAGCGCGCCCTCGACCCCTTAAATGTCGCAACCGCTTGAACGGACGCTTCCCCGCTCCGACGAGACCTCCATCCATGCTTGTCTAGCCGGTTATAGAACGTCAGACAAAGGGCCATGAGCGGAGCCCATGCAGCCAGTCAAGCGAGCAAAGAAGCCACAAAGACGATGACCATCGCCATCATCGGGGGCGGCGCGGCCGGCTTCTTTACCGCACTCACCGTGGCCGAGGCCAACCCACAGGCGCGGATCACGATCTACGAGCGCGGCCGCCAGTACCTGTCTAAGGTCAAGATATCCGGCGGGGGACGCTGCAACGTCACCCATGCCTGCTTCGATCCCAAACAACTCGCCGCCTACTATCCGCGGGGTGCCCGCGAACTGCGGGCCGCCTTTCACCGCTGGCAGCCACAGGACACGCTCAACTGGTTCGCGGAGCGCGGCGTGCGAATCAAGAAGGAAGACGACGGTCGCATGTTCCCCGTCACCGACGACTCCCAGACCATCATCGATTGCTTTCTCAACGAAGCCAAACGGCACAATGTTCAACTGCTGAAAGGTGTCGGCCTGCAGACACTGGCCCCCGAAGAAGACGGCACCTTCACGCTGGAGCGGACCGACGCCTGCTTCGACCGTGCCGACAAGGTCTGTATCGCCAGCGGATCCCTCAAAGCCTCTCCCCTCGTCCGAGCCATCGAAAGCCTGGGCCACCACATCGAGCCCCTCGCCCCCTCGCTCTTCGCCTTCAACGTTTCCGACAAGCGCATCAGCCAGCTCGCCGGCCTCTCCGTCCAGCACGCAACTGTCTCCCTGGGAGGGCGGTTGTCCTCAACCGCCGCCTCCAAGAAGGCCCCCGCCTCTCAGACCGGCCCGCTCCTCATCACTCACCGCGGCTTCAGCGGTCCCGCCATCCTCAAGCTGTCCGCATGGGAAGCCCGCAGCCTGCAGGAGCAGGACTATCATTTCGAAATCGACGTCAACTGGCTGGGTGACGTATCCGAGAATGAACTACGCGAGCAGTTCAAGCAGCTCCGTACCGTCGAAGGAAAGAAACGCGTCAAGAATACCCCGCTCGATTCGATTCCCCGCCGTCTCTGGGAAAAGCTCACCGAAGCCGCCGGCATCGAGGAAACAAGCACCTGGGCACAAATCCCCAAGAAAGCCGAAACCGCCCTCGTCAACGAACTCGTCCAAGGCCGCTACCAGGTTCAGGGCAAGACCACCAACAAGGACGAATTCGTCACCTGCGGCGGCGTTTCCCGGAATGAAATCGACTGGCGCACGATGGAGAGCAAAATCGTCCCGGGCCTCTACTTCGCGGGCGAATGCATCGACTACGATGGCATCACCGGCGGATTCAACTTTCAAGGGGCTTGGACGACCGGACGCATCGCGGGTTTGGCAATGACTCAATCATCCAAAACGGTCACAATCTCGTAGGCGACTTGAACACCAGCCTTATGCACTGTTTGAGCATGCAAGGTCAAGAGTTCGTCTTTTAGAATCAACGGAACCTGCTGAACACGCTTACCGGTCGCATCGACTAGTCCTCGGGCCAGCCGACCGCGGTAAGTGACACCAGATCCGTTTTCGTCAGTTGCAGTGGAACCGAACAAGCAAAAATCGACGGGTGGTATTGCCCCAGTTCGAAGCAGGCTCTTCACAGAGCCAGTTATGAGCGAGCAGCGTGTTAACCATGCGGGAACAGTAGGCGGGGGATCTTGAGCGCGAAACTCAGCTCCTTGACGGGAACCGCGTCGTTCCGGTCTGCCAGATATTCTAAAATCGAAACCGCCTTGTGGAGCGCCGGAATGGTTTGTGAAGAAGCCATTCTTCAATTATCATATTTGGTAATTTATTTATCAATATTATTTTGACCAGAGTTTTCCAAGCATCACGCTGATGGCCAGAAAAGGAAACACCATGACTCAAACCAATCAGACAAACACCGTTAGCGACCTGGATCCCGCTACCTTGAAAATCACAGACATGCGCTTTGCCGACATCGACGGCGCACCCAAACGCTGCACACTCATCAAGCTTTATACCAACCAAGGTATCGTTGGTTATGGGGAGGTCCGCGATGCATCCAGCCGAACCTATGCGGCCATGCTCAAGAGCCGGATCATCGGCGAGAACCCCTGCAACGTAGAGAAGATCTTCCGCCGCATTAAACAATTCGGAGGACACTCCCGACAAGGCGGTGGCGTGAGCGGCATCGAGGTCGCATGTTGGGATTTAGCCGGCAAGGCTTGGGGCGTCCCCGTCTGGCAGTTATTGGGCGGGAAGTTCCGCGATCAGATCCGAATCTACTGCGACACCGACTCGGAAGGCGGTGGACGCGATATGGGCAAGGCCTTGAAGGCACGCATGGCTCAGGGCTTCACCTACCTCAAGATGGACCTGGGCTTGGAGCTACTGATCGACCAGCCGGGTTGCCTGAGTGCACCGCTGGGTTTCCTGGAGAAGATGAAAGAATACAAGAAGACGGTCTTCAGCACCCCGGGTGGCTCCATCGATCCACGTGCCATGCGCGGAGAAGCCTACGACCTGTTCAATACGGCCCACCCTTTCACCGGAATCCATCTAACTGAAAAAGGTTTAGACTATCTGGAGCAATACATGGCCGATGTGCGTACCGAAATTGGCTATGAGATTCCACTGGCGATCGATCACCTCGGGCACATTCCGCTGGAGGACTGTATCAAGTTGGCCAAGCGCCTGGAGAAGTTCAACCTGGCGTGGATGGAGGATCCCATCCCCTGGCAAATGACCGGGCAATACACACGCCTCGCAAACGCCACGACTGTTCCTATCGGCACCGGTGAGGACATTTACCTGAAGGAGAACTTCATACCGCTGCTCAAGTCCGGCAATCTGGCGGTGGCCCATCCGGATGTGCTCTCCACCGGAGGCATCCTCGAAACCAAAAAGATCGGAGACATGGCCGAAGATTACGGCGTCTCCATGGCGATCCACATGGCTGAAAGCCCGATTGCTTGCATGGCAGCGGTCCACGTAGCCGCAGCCACCCGCAACTTTATGGCGCTCGAAGTCCACTCCGTCGACATCCCCTGGTGGCAAGATCTGGCGATCGGCCTCCCCTCGCCTCTGATTAACAACGGCTATATCCAAGTGCCGAATACACCCGGCCTCGGCATCGAAGCACTGAACGAAGAACTGATTGCCGAAAAACTGCACCCGGATTTCCCCGAGGCATGGGCTCCAACTGACGAGTGGGCCAAAGAGTGGGCCAACGATCGGCAATGGAGCTAGTGCGTTCCCGGCCTCCACTTCGCGGGCGAATGCCTCGATTACGATGGTATCACAGGCGGATTCAACTTTCAGGGAGCATGGACGACTGACTGGACGCATTGCAGGACTGAGTTTAGCTGGGTCATGCCCATAATACCCGGCCCATGAGAGTATATTACCGATCAGTAATGAAGTAGGTCTATCAGGGTTGCAGGCGCAGCAATAATACCGAACGGTAATATTAAGCTTGAAAAACTGTTAACTTAGAGAAATATTACCGATCAGTAATGAAAGCGAACATACAGAATTCCGAGCAGTTTGGGAAGTCGATCCGGGAAGCACGTAAGGCCCAAGGTCTGACTCAACAGGAACTGGCATTGACCGCAAACACAGCCCCCCGATTCATCTCCGATTTGGAGAATGGGAAGGCAACCTGCCAAATCGGAAAAGCGATCCACGTCGCAGCAGCTTTAGGTATTCGGATCGAACTCGTTCTATGACGATGAAGCAGCTGAAGGTCATTTTACAGGGGAACGAAGTCGGCTGCCTCGAACAGGGTGCGGATGGTCGTATCGCATTCAGTTATAAACCGGAATGGCTGGCCAACAGTGAAGCACGTCCCCTCTCGCAGTCACTCCCGCTGCAGAGCCAATCGTTCAATGAACGGGAGTGCATTTCATTTTTTGGAGGACTCCTCCCGGAGGAACATAATCGTGAAGTCATCGCCAGAAACCTTGGGATAACAGCTAGAAACGATTTCGCGCTCCTGAAGGAGATCGGTGGTGAATGCGCAGGATCGGTCACCTTAATCCCAGTTGAAGCGAACCCCGAACCGGAATCAAACCGCTACGAGGCGATTTCGGAAAGCGACTTGATACGAATTCTGGACCAGTTGCCGCAACGCCCCCTACTGGCAGGCAAGTCAGAGATTCGGCTCTCATTGGCAGGCGCTCAGAATAAGGTCGCCCTTAAACTAGACGCCTCGGGCTATGCAATCCCGTTACACGAGGCCCCCAGCACACACATCCTTAAACCGGAAATCGAACGCTTTCCCGGCTTGGTCGAGAATGAAGCCTATTGCCTTCAACTCGCAGCTGAAGTGGGACTCACCACATGTAAAGCTGAAGCCAAACAATTTGGTCCCCACAAGTGCCTCTTGGTTCAGCGATATGATCGAATCCAGCAAGATGCAAAGATCCATCGCCTCCACCAAGAGGATTTCTGCCAAGCGCTGGGAATTCCAAGTCGAACCAAATACCAGACAGAGGGAGGCCCGGGGTTGTCCGAATGCTTTCAATTGATCCGTAAGGTGTCCGCCAATCCCGCCAGAGACTTGCTACAGCTTTCCAACGCGGTGCTCTTCAACTACCTGATTGGAAATAACGATGCCCATGGTAAAAATTTCTCACTGCTTTACTCTGCCCCTTCAGAAACATACTCCACTCGCCTTGCCCCCTTCTACGATTTGATCTGCACCGCTTGCTACCCGGAGCTATCTGCCAAAATGGCCATGAAAATAGGCAAGTCATATCTTCCGAGCGAACTGCGCATTCGGGATTGGGATCTTTATTGGGAAGCCATCGGATTTTCAGCAACTCAAGCCCGTAGGCAGGCGCTGCAATTTATTGATCGACTCAATGACGCGTGCCAGACCCCTCAAAACGAGACACAGACAAAGGTTCAACAGGTCATCTCCGACCACTCAATGAGCCTTCGGAGCATATTGAGTTCAGATAGAATACTGCATTAACTCAACAACATGCGGTCTGCACGTGGACCATCAGAATGCATCGATTACGATGGGATTACAGGAAGATTCAACTTCCAAGGGGCTTGGACGACGGGACGCATCGCAGGGCTGGCCTTGGCTGAAATTTAAAACGAATACCAACACCCTCATGGTTTCATGAGAAACTCAATAACGGATCGATGTCAGCTGATACCGATTCGGATTCGCAGGGTCGGCAGTCAGGATCATCATGTTCTTTTGTCCCGGGCTGAGAAACCATTTCCGGCTGGTATAGGATTCCCGGCTCTCATCATCGGCATAAAGGATTTTGGCATCCAGGGCCCGGGGCTTCCCATTGAGTTCCGGTTGTAATGGACTAATGAAAATAATGAGTCCATTGGCCGAGTCTTTGAGCGATTGGAGTAGTTGCATCGAATTGGGGAACCAACCTCGAGTGCGGAATGCTTGGACAGTCGGCTTATCCATCCCGATTCAGCCCGGCAAGCCACGACAGGAAATCGTGATCTGCTAGAGCAAATTACAGCCCAGCCAACACGACTATTTTTATGCAATTTGCTCTAGTGTGGTGTCAGCGAAGTAAGCTTCAGAAATACACCTCGTTCTTCGAAGTGGTGAAAGCTAACGGAGATAGGGCGTCCCGCCCTAGTCCCTCGCAACACTATCATATCAGGGCAGGATGCCCTGACTCCGTTGACGCCAACTTATAATGTAAGATACTTAGCTGACACCACACTAGCCGGACGCAGCCGGTATAGAACGGTCCGCGGCCCAAATCCCGACAGGCATCGGGGCCGCGAATCCTAAAGTTCGGCATTAATCGTCCTGCGGCTCGTGGGTGCGTTCTTCGAATGCCTTTTTGTCGACGAGGGAGACGTGCCCTTCGACCATACCGTTGTCGAGCGGATCGTCGACGCGGCCGGCCAGATCACGGAAGAGCTTCCGAATGTCGATAATGCCCCCGATCAGGAACCAGAAAGTCGAGACGATACCGAGCGCAGACGTGACACAGAGACTGGTGATAAAGAAATAGTTGCTCCACCACTGGACCGGCCATGGTTTAATCGCATTCCAGATCAGCGACCCGATGAAGCAGAAACCGAACTTATAAACGATTGCGTAACCAAAGACCGACCAGGCGATGATGCGGTCACCCAGCGTGTATTCCGGAGTGATACCGATCAGCTTCTTATAGAAGCTGCGCAGACCCCACTTGAACGGCTCCTTGTATTCATTGGAAAGGTCATATACCCCGCGGTGAAGCAAGCGGTCCAGATTGTAGGGCTTGCGCTGGGTTAGAGCCGATCCAATGACATAAGCCAAAATCCCGGAAACCATGGCCATGAAATACAGCTCGTAGGAGTTGATGGGGAACTTCACCGCATTCATCTCCCACATGATATAGGGATTGAAGGGACGGGAAACAGCCTCCAGAAAATGCCCGACTGAGACCTCCCAGCCATGGGATACGAGCCAAGGATAGACCGTCTCCGCCCAATTCCGTTGCATGTAGAGTCCGACCGCCGAGAGCCCGGAACCGAAAATCAAGGCCCCGAACGCGCCAACCGTATTACCAAAACGACTGTAAAGACCGAAAATCATGATCGGACCGGCTCCGCCCAACCAGAGCGCACACATGATCGTCGTGAACATGATGATGTAATCGATCTGCACGAAGAAGATCGAGACGACGAAAAAGAAAAGACAGACGCCGACAGAGGTCAGGCGCAGTAGAAGCAGGTGTTGCTTCGGTGTGAGCGGCTTCTTGAAAAACGGGATGACGATGTCCTGCACGATCGTCGAGGATGCATTGAAAACCCGCGAGTCGTCGGTCGAGATCAGCAACATGATCATCAATAAGCAGAACAAGCCCATGAGGCCGACCGGCAGAATGTTCTTCAAAGCCACCGGCAACATCATCTGGTGGTAAAGCGTGCGGAATTTTTGATACTGTAGATTCCCCTCCGGAGTGCCTCCAAGGGTCTCCAGTGCCGTTTCCATATAGGGTGTATCGATATTCCGATCCTGAGACAGGGGGGCGTCCACTCCGATCTCATGGCGCTCGATAGGGAGCGCCGCCAAGTTGGCATTGAGCTGCTCGCGCAAGGCTGCATCGGGCACCGCTTCCAAGGCCACCTTGCCCATGAGCTCATGACGAATCTCGTGAGTCTCGTCCGCAAACTTCTGGTGCGTCATCAGCGCGATGATCATCACCGCCACCATCAGCATCATCAAACCGGCATACAGATTACGCCAGGTCCCAAGGATGCCGGCCATCTTCTGCTCGTGCGGGGTCCGACCGCTGCTGGTCGTGTCGTTACCGATCCAACTGGCCCGGTTGAGAACACTCCCCATAATCGTTACGAAGAGCGCAAAGATGTTAAAGTCACGCAGCTTCTCGATATCGAATGGGTTGATGAAACTCTGTCCTTTGACCCGGTCCATCATCACAGGCCCGATCGTATCATGCCAACCAAAGTGCAGCAGGATATAGCCAGCAAGAATCACGAAAATCGGGTAGCACATCAGGCCCTGGAACGCGTCCGAGATCAGCAGCGAGATCCGGCCACCCGGCCAGATGACCACCATGCACAGGCAGAGCGATGCCGCCACAATCAAGCCGAAGGTCGGCATATTGATTCCAAAGATCATCACCTTGTGCGGCAAGCCCAGGAAGTAGATGAAAAAGTTCGCCGCCACCGCCGGACCGATCGCATTGGTCACCATCTCCGCAATCGTGCGGATCGTCGCGGCGGTGACACGCAACGGCTTGTTATAGCGCATCTCCAGGAACTGACCGATCGACAGGGAGCGCGTCTCGCGGAAGCGATAGAGACAATAGCCCGTCAAGCCCATGATGATCCCCACCGGCACCGTGAGGTATTCCCAAAAGGTCAAGGCATAGCCCACCTGATATTTGGATTCCACCAGCGCCACCAGCGTGATCACGCTCAAGCCAGCGGTCATGTCCCCCGCAGAGAGCACATAGCGACCGGCCACACGTCCCGCCGCCAGGAAGTCGACGACCCCCCGCACATACTTACGGCTGTATACCGCCAGAAATAAAATAATGGTAACAGGAACTACCGTGATAACCCAATCGATCCAATGCATAACAGATAAACCCTATCGGCCGACCCGTTCGTGCATAAGGCATGAGTGAACACGCAAAACGCCAATTCGGGGGAGACTGATGAAATAAGAAGACATGAATACAGTAATAGACTTACCTGATGCCTGTGACCAAGGGCCGGGGCATCAAATAAGCTGGCCATAAGAGGTGTCGATTAGTAAAGAGTCGAGAAATATCGGCCCTAGTATTTACGTTTCTAATAAGTCTGTTTCGCTGAACGCAGGGCGGAAAGCATCGGGGCCAATACGGCGGAGGCTTGCTTCAAACGCTCCAGGCAATCATCCACCTCCAAGAGGTAAATGTAGCGCGCGACGAAGCCGAACTGCCACTCCGTTTACATCAGTTTGTTTTCGCCAAGTCACGACCAGTCCCCAAACTGCGACATAATGGCTTGATTCCCCTGTCCCAGCATCCGAGATTAGCAAGCGACTCCATGGCATCCAGCATCATACGACGGCACTACCCGATCCCGAATCTGAATTTTCGGGATTTTTGGGACATCTGCAGCCGTTTCCAGACCAATCATCCTGAATTTCGCCATGCCTACTTCACGGTCGATGGCTTTGATTCCTTTCTGGTACTGGATGAGCCCGATGTTTCGAAGGTGCTAAAGCGGCTGGAAGGCCGTGAAAACAAGGTCCGCAAGTATTCGGCCCGTTTCTACACGAGCCGGACCCAGCACACCGAAGGCTACGGGATATCCGAGCTGCAATACCGCCCGGTCACCTACGACCGCTACCTGCAGGGGCTCAGTTTCTACAGCGATTCGGTGAACAAGGCGAACTACTACCAGTTCGAGGAGGAGATCTACAGCACCTACCCCTTTATCGAGAATACCGAACCGGACGTCGAATTCGGCAAGCCCTGTGAAATCCTGGCCCTGGTCATCGACATCCGTGGATTCAGCCTTTTCTGCGAGGAGCCCAATATCGAGTCGCCCTACATCTGCGGCCTGATGTCGGCCTTCTACAACATGGCCAACCACTCGCTCCAGCGCTTTCCCCCGGAAATGACCAAGTTCCTCGGCGACGGCATGCTGGCGATCTGGGAAACCAGCCCGGCCGACCGCGAAATCGCCGTCAATGTCGCCCTGACCGCGGCCTTGAGTCTCCGGCACAAGTGGAAGATCGTGCAGGACAGCCCCCACTTCACCCACGGGGCTCCGGAAATGATCGGCGCCGGCATCTGCTTCGGCTTGGCCTCCCATCTGGAGACCGGCCATGACTACATCGGCCGTCCAATCAATATCGCCAGCCGACTTTGCAGCGCCTGCCCGGGCAACCGGGTCTATGTCGACCGCGCCGTCCCCAACATTCCCCTGCACTTGAAAAAGGAGAAATTCGTGGCCCACATCAAACCCTACGGCCGCCACAATATCTGGTCCTTCGTCAACGAGGACGAGGACTGACCCCTCCGTCTGCGACAAGCGCAGACACCTCCCCTTGTAGGTTACATCGATACTTCACCAGCTTTTTGAGTCCTTCCGAGAATGGGTCCTTAAAACTCGTCGGAGGAAGGACTCGAAAAAGCCTTCCGGGCTCTTAGCCTTGGAAGGGACCA